>NZ_JAUQTZ010000003.1:0-96363 GCF_059803845.1 Rhizobium sp. UFLA01-1127
GCGGAAGGCTGTGTAGCGGGACCGCATTGTGGCTGACATAGGCCGAAACGATTTTCACGCAACCGTCGAAGAAATACATCTTCGGCAGGGCTGGGTCTTTTCTCTCGCTGAAAGAATCCATGATTTTTTCCCGGACATCATTTGGTTCCTCGTGCGCCGCCACGCCCGAATTGCATCATGTGCAACATCCGCAAGCGGATGCTCCACCGTTTCAAGTCGCACCGTATTCCCAGCGTTCGATCCCCGGCTCGGATACCCGGGGCAGATAGCGTTCGCGCAGGGCGGGGCGGCAATCATGAATCGAAGGATCGCCGCATCGCACGAGACTTATCTGTTTCTCCTTGCCGTCGCTGCGTCGAATGGAAACGATGCAGCGACGGCAACCGGCGGATATCAGGCTGTCTTCACTTCGATCTTCTTTTCCGCCTTCTTTGCTTCGGCGGTCTTGGGCAGCATCACCGTCAGCACACCCTTGGCGAAATGTGCATCGATCTTGTCTACGTCGACGCCCTCGGGAAGCTGAAAGCTTCGCTGGAAGGAACCATAGCGGCGCTCCGAAAGATAATAATCCTTCTGGTCCTCTTTCTTTTCCTCACTCTTCTCACCCTTGATCGTCAAGGTGTGATTGGTGAGGCTTACCTCGACGTTTTTCTCGTCAAGGCCAGGAAGCTCGGCCGATATTTCATAGGCGCCATCCTTCTCGAGGAGGTCGATCGCTGGAGCGATCTGCCATTCTGCGTAGGATATCCGCGGAATTTCGAAACCGAACATCTTCGACGGCAAGCGCCAATCGAACGGATGAAAATCGTCGAAAAGGGCGTCAATCTCTTTGCGTAGACTTTGAAGGCGAGTCTGCGGTTCAGTTCTGGCAGCCCCGACAGATTTCTGGACAGGTAGTTTGGTAGCGGCTTCGGCCATGGCTAATCTCCTGGAATTGAACAGATTTCTACATGTCCGCCGCCACGGTCCCCAGCTTCCGGATTTTCCTGAAACGCTGGGCCGGAGAGCGACGGATCCTGCCGAATATCAACGCCAATGCGAGTTCATGGATTCGCCGTCGGCGTTTGGAAAATTTCCGCCGCATCGCGTTACCCAATCCGACATAATCAGCAGGAACTCCAGCAAATACCTTTCGGCATGTTCTCACATTGATGCGCGTCAAGTTCGGATACATCTCCGATCCGAAACGTGGTTCTATTGAGACAAGACTGGAATTCATGCGCCGAACTGTGCGACACTCCTGCAGGCGAAACATCCGGGAAGCCGAACCATGCGCGCCATGATCTTGGAAAGTGCCCACAAGCCGCTCAGCTTGGATGAGAACAAAGCCTTGCCGCTGCCTGGCAAACATCAAGTCCAGATCCGGGTCTGCGCATGCGGCGTATGTCGTACCGACCTTCATGTCGTCGACGGCGAGCTTACGCAACCGAAACTTCCCCTCGTTCCGGGACATGAGATCGTCGGCGTCGTAACCGCCCTGGGAGAAAAAGTTGCCAATATCCGCCTTGGCGACCGCGTTGGCGTACCCTGGCTTGGCTGGATATGCGGAGAATGCGCCTATTGCAAAAGCGGACGCGAAAATCTCTGCTCGGGCGCACGCTTTACAGGCTATCAGATTGACGGTGGATATGCGGAATACACCGTCGCCGACGAGCGCTTCTGCTTTCCTATTCCGGCTGGATTTACCGACGTCGAGGCTGCGCCGCTGCTTTGTGCCGGATTGATCGGCTATCGTGCGCTGAGGCTGGCGGGCGATGCGCCCAGGCTCGGTCTGTATGGTTTCGGAGCCGCGGCGCATATTGCGATCCAGGTCGCGCGCTATCGGGGACAGAAGGTTTACGCCTTTACAAAGCCGGCCGATACTGCAGGGCAGGCCTTCGCGCGTGAACTTGGCGCCGTCTGGGCCTCCGGTTCCGACGCGTTGCCACCTGAGCCGCTTGACGCCGCGCTGATCTTCGCGCCTGCGGGCGAGCTCGTCCCGGCAGCGCTTCGCGCCACTGCCAAAGGCGGTACGGTTGTTTGTGCCGGCATTCACATGACGGATATTCCGAGTTTTCCCTACAATATCCTCTGGGAGGAACGCGTCGTGCGGTCCGTCGCCAATCTGACCAGAAGTGACGGCGACGAATTTCTCGCCATCGCCGCCAAGATCCCCGTGCGTACCACAACCTCGCCCTTCCCGCTGAGCGATGCGAACGAGGCGCTGAAACAATTACGCGACGGAACGATCAAGGGAGCCGCCGTGCTTGTGCCGTAGCGATGGCGGAGTTCATGCCGAGCCCGAACGTCCGAGTGCGATCATCGTAGGTGAAAAGCTCCGCATATCGGCCCCAACCGATTGCCGCCCGCATGGTTTCCTCCGCGTCGCTCGGCTTCAGATGATCCTGCAACTCGAGCTCGAAGCGTTTGCGCGGAGCACGATGTTCGTCACGCTCATCGAGGATCTGATGGATATGCGCGACCAGCGGCACAAACCGCAGCAGATGTTCCTTGAAAAGACGCTTGCGCTGCTCGGCGTCGCTTTCCGCGAATACCCGACCGGACGCAGTGAGCCTTATGGCGCCATCCTCCAATTCGGCAAACTCGAGGATATGCAGGGCAGCAGCAATAGCGAACAGGCTTTTCATCTCCAGCCTCAGAAACGCCGCGATCTTTGCCAGTTCCGCATGGTCTTCGTAAGAAGAATGCAGCGTCTCGATAAAGCCGATAAGGCGGCTGATCGCAATATCAGGCAGGATCTGAGCCAATCCGCCGTGAACCTGCCCCTGGGCGGTGATCGATTGGGCGAGCCTTGCCGTGAGGATCGAATATATCTCATCCACGATCGTGCGAAACGCCGCATCCATTCGATTGCGCGGCTGCTCCAGCGGCACCGGAACTTCCGCAACAATGTGGGCAGGATGCGCACCGAGAACCAGGATGCGGTCGCACATCAGGACTGCTTCTTCGATATTATGCGTGACCATCAGCACTGCCTTCGTGCATAGCTGGTGACCGGCCCACAAATCGAGGAAATCCGTTCTCAAGGTCTCCGCAGTGAGAACATCCAGAGCCGAGAAAGGCTCGTCCATCAGCAGCAGCAGCGGATTGCTGACCATCGCGCGGGCAAAGCCGACCCTTTGACGCATTCCACCTGAAAGCTCGCGCGGGAAAGCCGATTGGAAGCCGCTGAGACCGATTTGATCGATGGCGGACAACGCCCGGCGGCGTGCCTCGTCATCCGTGAGACCGGCCGCATCGAGACCCAATTCGACATTGTCGAGAACGGTCAGCCATGGGTAGAGCGCAAAGCTCTGAAACACGACCGCTATACCCTCGGCGGGGCCGGATAAAGCACGGCCTCGATAAAGAACCTCCCCCGAATTCGGCTGGATCAGCCCGCCGGCTATACGCAGCAATGTTGACTTTCCCGAACCGGAACGGCCGAGCAAACCAAGGATCTCCCCTTCGTGAAGCGAGATGCTGATATCGTTCAGCACGCGCAACGCTTCACCGGAAGGCTTGGCAAAATCCATGCAGATATTCCTGAGTTCGATAATGGGCATAGCTGCGTCGACAGACATGTTTCCTCTCAATCAAGCCGCATGTGGCGTTCGGCAAGGGCATGTAGAGGGCGCCACAGCAGCCGGTTCACGGTGATGACCAGCACCGACATGACTGCGATTCCAAGGGCGATGTGCGGATAGTCGCCTGTGTCGGTCATCTGCGCTATGTATGCGCCAAGACCACCGGCGCTCAGTCTGTCCGGCCCCCAGCTGGCGACTTCGGAAACGATGCTCGCATTCCAGGCTCCGCCCGCAGCCGTGACGGCGCCCGTCACATAATAGGGGAAAATGCCGGGCAGCATGACTTTCCGCCACCAGCGCCATGGACGGAGGCGGAAGCTTTTCGCCGCTTCGCGCAGATCGTTGGGAAATGCGCTGGCTCCAGCGATGACGTTGAAAAGAATATACCACTGCGTACCCAGGATCATCAGCGGGCTCAGCCAAATCCCGGGAGCAAGATCGAACCGCACAATGATATGGACCGCAACAGGGAACAGTAAATTTGCCGGAAAGGCAGCAAGGAACTGCGCGATCGGCTGGATCCGCTCCGTCAACTTCGGACGAAGCCCGATCATAACGCCTATGGGTACCCAGACGACGCTGGCAAGCGCGACCAGCACAAGGACGCGGGATAGCGTAATGCCACCGTTGATTATCGCGACCGCGATGTCTTTCCATGACAGGGAGTGCTGCGCAAGTTGCGCGAGTTCGAAGATGGCATAGCCGATGAGCGAAAGGACGATGCCGTGCCAAATACCATCCGCAACGCGCGCCGCAGGCCGAAAGCGCGACAATCCAACCAGGCCTCGGGGAACACTGAGACGGGCTCGCGTAACTCTTCTCAAGGCGGCGACGATGGGAATCGACAGCCGACGGAGAAGGGCCGATCGATGAAACATGTCAAGAACCCAGCTTTGCGGAACTGTCTGCGCGGCGGATTGTTCAAACCGGAACTTGTCGGCCCAGGCTACCATCGGCCGGAACAGGAGCTGATCGCAAAGAAGGATCGCAATCGTCATGGCGACGATCGCCCATCCCACCGCTGCCAGATTGCGCTCCTCGATCGCCCGCGCCACATACGATCCGACGCCAGGGAGCATTATCTGAAACTTGCCGATCGATATGGCCTCCGAAGCGACGACGAAAAACCATGCTCCCGACATCGACATCATCATGTTCCAGACAAGGCCCGGCATTGCGAATGGGATCTCAAGGCGCCAGAAACGCTGCCACGCCGAAGCGCGGAAACTGCGGCTGACTTCATCCAGATCTGCAGGAATGGTGGTTAGGGACTGATAGAAGCTGAACGCCATGTTCCAGGCCTGGCTGGTGAAGATCGCAAAGATCGCTGCCAGTTCCGGACCAAGCAAATTGCCCGGAAAAAGCGATAGGAAGAAAAGGGCGGTGAACGATAGATAGCCAAGGATCGGAACCGATTGAAGCATGTCGAGGATTGGAATGAGCACCATCCCGGCCCGGCGGCTCTTGGCTGCCAATGTCGCATATGTGAATGTGAAGATTAAGGATGCAGCAAGTGCGGCCAACATCCGCATTACCGTATTCAATGTATAAAGGGGTAGAACCAGCGGTGACAGCGAGATCTCGATCCCACCGTCTACAGGAAACGGACCGACCATCTGCCAGGCTCCGAAGCCGAGAAGGGTTGCGACGGCAGACAGGAGGATCACGGCAAGAAGATCGCGCCAGCCTGGTATTCGCTGCCGCCAAATGCCGTCTCCAAACTTTTCAACGCGGCGCTCCATTGCCCTCTCCTGCCCGATATTCTTCCTGAGGAAGCAAGTTCGGTCATTGACCGCAATCAAGGCGACGGCATGGGAACCGACCCACCTTGCCGGCACTGTTGTCTTCTATAGCGCTAGCCGGGAATGAACATACTAACGGCGGCAATGCCCATGATGGCTGTCGCGATCCAGCCGAGAATTATGATTGACCGAGGAGCCGTGAAATCGCCCATAACCGTTTTGCTCGACGCAAGGAGAATGACCACGACCATCAGGGGCACGGCCACTACGCCGTTGATGACCGCACTCCAAAATAGTGCCTTCATGGGGCTGATCGGTGAATATTGAATAATCATCCCCGCAAGCACACTGATTGCTATCACACCGTAAAAGCCGCGCGCATCGCTGAATTTCAGTTCGAGCCCTTCCTTCCACCCCATGGCCTCGGAAAGCGCGTATGCCCCCGAGCCCGCCAGAACGGGAACTCCGATCAGACCGACGCCAAGAATGCCGAGTGCGAACAAAAGAAAGGCAAAATCACCTGCAAGCGGCCTCAGCGCACTTGCGGCCTCGGCCGCCGTATTGATGTCGGTAATGCCGGCCACGTTCAGGGTCATGGCGGTGGCCAGGATGATAAAATAAGCCGCTATGTTGGAATAGAACATGCCGCTCCACGTATCCCAGCGAATGCGCCGCAATTCCGCATCGGCGTTGGGCTTGTCCGCGATAAGAGAGACGCCGCCCCATCGCCGCTCCATGTCTTCCACTTCTTCCGACGCCTGCCAGAAAAACAGATACGGGCTGATGGTGGTGCCAAAGACGCCCGTGACCACCGCTGCAGCATCTGAACCAAGTGGGAACTTGGGCCAGATCGTTCTCAGGCCGACCTCGCGCCAGGGAACATGGACCGTGAACAGAACTGCCGCGTAGGCAAGCAGCGACAGGGTCAACCATTTCAGAAATACGACATAGCGATGATAGGGAATGAAAACCTGAAGCAGCAAGGTAGAAACGACGAAGAATATGGTCATGGCATGACGGTTGAAACCGGTGACCAATTCTGCGACTTCACCCATGGCGGCGACGTCGGCCGCGATATTCAGGATATTGGCAAGAAGAAGGAGAAGCACCACACCTCGAAGTACGGCGGGCGGAAAGGCAAGCTTGATGTTGGCTGCCAGCCCCTTGCCCGTCACCCGGCCGATACGGGCACACATGGATTGAATCGCTGCCATCAACGGAAATGTCAGAGGCATGGTCCACAGCATATTGAGCCCGAATTGCGCTCCGGCCTGGGAATAGGTTGCGATCCCGCTCGGGTCGTCATCGGCAACGCCTGTGACAAGACCCGGCCCGACACGCGCAAGCGGATGCTCCTTCAAACGAGACCAGAGGAGATCGCCGATCCTTGTGCGCCGTGTCTGAGCAGTATCTTCGGAAGATGCCATATGCGCCCTGTCTCCAGTTTAACAAAATCAGTGAGCTTCATCGAAATCCGAACGACGATGGATGGATACTGAACATGGACCTCCGAAATGCCGGAACCCGGTTTCCTCCAGCCGATCAATTTCGCCGTTTACGAGCCGGCCCAGGCAAGCTCGCGTCGGCCCTGGAGCGCTCCAACTGCCGCTCAGCATTACTTTTCGCGCAGGGCGGAGCATTGCGCTGGATCAAGAAGACATTGAGCGCCGTCAGCTTTTCCATCGAATGACCGGTATGCGCAGGCAAGATAGCAGGCGATCAACCAGGAAATCATTGCCGAGGCGACCGTTGCTGACGGAAGACACGGACAGCGCATCAAGCGAATTTGCGCTCGTTTGATCGCGGTCAATGCCGGTCCTCCCGCCGTCAAGCTATGTTGCCTGCAGTCCTATTCCGCCTTGCATCGCTGAAAAGAGATGCAGATGCGACTCGATATTGGAGACAAACGATGACTCATGAACCTGTCATCACGCGAAATGAGGAGGCGCTCCTTGCCGGTGCGGGTTGCGCACCGGCAAGGAATGAGCGATGCGATTTTCGCCTCATCCGCCTGGACAACTCGCGATGGCAGTTTGAGGCTGTTTCTCCGCGCGCTGAAACATGGATACGGGAAACTCTATCGTATCCCCTGACGCAATCCTTTGCCGGCGGTATCGTAGTTGACGTGTTGGGCGCCGACCGGCTGCTCAAGGAGGCGCATGCAAAGGGGCTAAGGACAGAATTTACCTGTTGCTCAGGCACGGACATGATTTAGAGGACGTGCCATGTATACACGTATTATTTGTGCGATCGGGCTCGGATCTCGCGAACGCGCTGAGCATATTCTGCGAACATCGTATTCCTTGTTGGCGCCCGGCGGTGAGTTGACCGTTGCACATGTCGTCGAACGTTTCCCCGCCGGGCAACAAAGCCCTGACGGCTGGGCGATTTCGGTGATAGGCGAGGCCGAGGAGAAACTAAGCGCATTGTGCAAGCGCCTCGACATACCGGCGTTTATCCATGTCCGCTCAGGCCCAGCATCGCGAACGCTCTTGAAGATCGCCGATGAGAGGGAAGCGGATCTGATCGTCGTCGCCGCTCACGTCACCGACATATTCGATCGCATATTCGGCTCGACGATCGACCATATCGTACGGCACGCCCGATCCTCCGTGCTCATCGATCGGATCGCCAAAGGTCAGGACGACAAAGCGGGCTTCTAGATTCAACGGCCATTTGATTGCCGTCAAAGCGAGCGATGAAAATAGCGGATATCTCTTTATCAACGATTTCGCCGAGGTGCTTGGCCTATATCGTCAGATAAAGCGAGGAAGCGATCATGCTTATTCATGCAGTCATGACATCGCCTGCAATTGCCGTTCGACCTGAGACGCCGATTGCGGAAGCTGCGAAAATAATGCTCGACAACCACATCAGCGGCCTCCCGGTCGTCAATGCTGACGGCGATCTGGTCGGAATCGTCAGCGAAGGAGACTTCGTCCGCCGTGCGGAACTTCGCACCGAACGCAAGCGCTTCTGGCTGCTGGATTTCCTGACTAGCCCCGGAAAGCTCGCGGACGAGTATGTTCTCACCCACGGCCGCACGACAGAGGAGGTCATGACTTGCGACGTCGTCACGGTAAAGCCGACGACAATGCTGGCCGAGGCGGTCGATCTGATGGAAAAACATCATGTGAAACGCCTTCCTGTCGTGTCACGCGGCAAGCTCGTGGGAATCGTGTCTCGTTCGGATCTTTTGAAAACACTCACCCAATATCTTCCCGCCCCGCTTTCGAACGCAAAGGATCGGGAAATTGAGGCGGCGATCATAAACGAACTGGCGGCTCAGAGCTGGGGGCGCGGCGGCTCAATCCGCGTAAAAGTCGTAGACGGAATAGCCGAGCTTTCGGGTGGAATACTCGACGAGCGCGAACGTCTCGCAGCAAAGGTCGCAGCCGAAAACACTCCGGGCGTGCGCGCCGTCTCCGACCAGCTTGTCTACATCGATCCTCTCATCGGTATCGGCATCGTCTGACGCGCAGGGATGGAACGAAATCGGCCAGCGCTGCCTTATCGGCAACGCCGGCCGCATCTTATTCAAGATGGATCAAGATGTATTTGCCGCGGCAATGGCTATCCTGTGATGCTTTTGTCCTTCGTTTGCATTTGCATGCGGCACGGCGCATGGATCAAGGCAGGTGCTTCGATCCAGCGGCAGCCGATGTCATTGCAGTGAAATCAGAGTTTGCGCAGCCGCACGGCTGCGCAAGAGGATCGGGAGGGACACAAAATATTCCCGGGCAGATCGACTCATGGCTGGTGCTGCCTCGAGGCCTCAGCGCCCCATCAGAAGCGGCAGGTTTGAATGTTCAAGCATTGCCCGTGTGACTCCGCCAAAAATTCTCTCCCGCATTCTGGAATGGCCGTAGGCACCCATGACAAGCAGATCGGCGCCAATATCCGTGCCGTGCCGTTGCAGTGCGGCATCGATTGATCGCGTGCCGCTCGCGATGACATCCACCGACACATCGATCCCGTGGCGAGCGAGGTAGGCCGCAATATCGGCGCCCGGTTCCTCACCCTGCAGACCGGGCAAGGCAACGGGGTCAACCATCGCAATGTGCACCCGCGCTGCCGACTTTAGCACGTCGAGTGCCTGATGGACCGCGCGGCCGGCTTCATAGCTGGAATCCCAGGCAACCATCACCGTCCGGGGCGGCCATGCGAGCGAATAATCCTTCGGCACGATCAGGGCCGGCGTCGGAGCGTGAAACAACGCGCCATCGATCGCAAAACCTCTGAGATCCTCGTCCGCCACCACGTCCCCACCGATGAGCGTGATGTCGGCATATAGCGCCCGTTGTCCAAGCAGATCCGAGGCCCAGGGAAAATCGCAGAAGAATTCCTGTATTTCATGGGATATGCCCGCGGAGGCGAGCTTCGTCCTAGCCGAAGCGACCTTGTCGTTCAGAGCCGCGGTCTCACGTTCGCGCTCGTTGATCCAGATGCTTGCCGCGTCATCCGCATATCCACTGTAAGGCGGCATCGCGCCAAACGCGACGACGACGAGAACAAGGTGAGCTCCCGTGACATCGCTTAACGAAATGGCTGTTTGCAGATCCTTATCGTCGTGACGTGCGGCGATGACACTGAGAATTGTTTTGCATGACATGATTTCTGGCCTCCGCTGATGGGACGATCGAAGGTTATGCAGTTCATGTCGCCGCAGCATTGATCGGCGTCAACAACCGGCCGGCAAACGGCTCATCATATCAATTTTCGCACCTCATCCGTCTTACTTGCGGAGATTGACGCCGATCAATGTCCGGCATCATGAATCGGATGAAATGCCAAGCGTGATCTGGACAGCGGCTGCTTTATCGGGAGTGATGACCATGCGGGCACGAGATATCATGACAACCAAGGTTATCACGATCGATGCCTGCGCCAATGTCAGCCATGCAATCCGCTTGATGATCGACAATCACATCAGCGGCCTGCCGGTGGCGGACGAGTTTGGCCGCATCTGCGGGATGGTGACGGAAGGCGACCTGCTGGCGCGTTGTGAAAACGACCCTCCGTCGCGAATACGTGACGATTCGGAGCAGCCTGTTTGCGATATCCGGCAATATATCAAGATCAATGCCTGGCGCATTAGCGACGTGATGACTCCGAATATCGTGGCGGTCACACCGGATGCACCGGTCTCGATTATCGCAAAGCTTATGGCTGCTCATAACATCAAGCGTGTTCTGGTTCTTGACCAGGGTCATCTGACAGGCCTTGTGAGCCGCCGCGATCTTCTACGCGTCATCACCAGCAGGAAGCCGGATATCGTGGCGACCGGCGACGACGCACTCAAGTTGGCGATCGCCACGCGGTTGAAAACCGAATTGGGCCTCGCCGGCGACCGGATCGACGTGGCGGTTCGAAACTCGCAGATCTCGATAACGGGAAATATCGATTCCGAACTTCAGCGCCAGGCGATCAAAGTCCTTATCGAACACATCAATGGTACCAACGGCTTCATCGATGGGCTGCACGTGGCACCGCGAACTGCCTGAGCTCCACGTAACTGCCTGCCCCGCGACAGAGCCTGGCCAATCGGCATCCCGATAGCATATGTATCGATCATCATAGATGATCGACCGTCTCACATAGGCTGATATCATCGGCCGAGTTTGCCAAATACGGTCAAATTTACCTGTATATGAACTTTATCAATCCAGTGATTTTCGGAAGCGGATTACACTCAGAGCCAACATGCCTGCTCCCAAAGCAGCCATACCCGATAATTGCGGCCAGAGAACTTCGATTGCAACACCTTTAAGAAATATGGAACGGATGACGACAAGAAAATAGCGAAGCGGATTGATGAACGTCAGCCACTGCAGGACTTTTGGCATTGCCGATATCGGAAATGCAAAGCCAGACAGAATGAACAGGGGATTGATCAGAAAGAATGTCAACGCGAAGGCCTGCTGCTGCGTGTAGGAAAAAGTAGACAACAGCAAGCCAAGTCCAAGGGCGGATAGCAGGAACAGACACGCGCTGAATAGCATCAGCCAAAAGCTGCCGACAAAGGGGATATGGAACCAGACGACGCCGATCACTCCGACGAGCAGGATATCGCCCAAACCGATCAGAAAGAACGGTATGGTTTTGCCAAGAATGAACTCGACCGGACGGATAGGGCTTACCATCACCTGCTCCAGAGTCCCAACCTCCCGCTCACGCACGATTGCAAAGGCCGTAAGGCTGACGACCTGCATCAATGTCAGCGTGCCGATCACCCCTGGTATGAAGAACCAGCGATCGTCCAGGCTCTCATTGAACCAAGGACGCTCCTGCAGCGACAGATTGACGGTCGCCGGAGCGCCCCTGGCAGGCGCCAGCATCGAGGGATCGCCAAGATCTGTCTCGAATCTTGATACGATCTGCCCGACATAGCCCAAGGCAATCAGGGCGGTGTTGGAATTCGTGCCGTCCACGACAACCTCCAGGGGCGCCGATTGGCCGTTTTGCAGCGCTTGTGCGAAGCCGGCATGGATGAGAATCGCAACGGTCGCGCGGCCGGTATCGATGGTGCGCAAGATCTCCGTTTCACTATCGCTGCGATCGATGATGTAAAAGCGCCCGGTTGCGACAAAGTGGGAAATGAGATTGCGGCTGGCCTGGCTTCGATCGAGATCCAGAACCGCCATGGCGGCATGATTGACGGTGAAGGTTGCCGCATAGCCATAAACGATCACCTGGATCACCAGCGGCACGACCAGGCGAAATATCGCCCACGGATCCCGGCGCAGCTCCAGGAATTCCTTCATCAACATCACCTGCAGGCGGTCAAACATATTGTCAGTCCAATCGTTTGCGGAATGCGGTGGCCGCCAGATAGCCGATCGCTGCCGTGAAGATCACCAGCGCCAGAACAGGCGCGGCAAGATCTTCGATCGGCGATCCCTTGAGAAAGACGTCGCGCAGGATGCTGACATAATATCGTGCATAAACGAGGAAGGTGACGGCCTGGACGGCAGCGGGCATCTGATCGATAGGGAAAGTGTAGCCCGAAAGCATCGTCGTCGGCAGCAGCGTCAAAATCAATGCGACCTGACTTGCTCCCAGCTGACTGCGAATGCGCACCGAAAGAAGGTATCCAATCCCCAAAACCACGACGGCAAACAGTGCCGTCGTGACCGCGAGCGTAGCAAGGCTGCCGCGGAATGGCACTTCGAACCAATAGACCGCAACGAGAAGACAGAAAATCGCATCCGCCAAGGCGATTGCGAAATAGGGCACGAGCTTGCCTAACATGACCTCCATCGCCGTAACGGGTGTCGAGATCAATTGCTCCATCGTTCCCCGCTCCCATTCGCGGGAGATTGTAAGCGACGTCAGTTGCGCGCCGACGGAGGCCATGATGATGGCGACGACGCCCGGGATGATGAAATTGCGGCTATCGAGGCCTTCATTGAACCAGGCACGCGAACGCAGGTCTACCTGATCGACCTTCGTCTGCCCAAGACCGCGAGCAGCGGCCCAGCGCCGCTTGAAATCGGCACTCGCCTGAGCGACGATACCATTGACATAGCCGGTGGCGATATTGGTGGTATTGGCGTCCGTACCGTCGAAAATCGCCTGCACGGATGCCTGACCCGTCACATTCAGGACACGGGAAAAATCGACGGGGATAATCACCACAGCTCTGCAGACATTGCTGTCGATCGCCTTGCGAACGGCATTGTCGCTATCGACGAGATGAACGGTATCGAACCAGCCGGAGGCTGTAAAGCGATTGACGAGCTCGCGGCTCAACTGGCTTCTCTCCTGGTCGAAAACGCACAAGGGAACGTGTCTTACGTCCAGACTTACCCCATAGCCCAGCAGCGCCATTTGCATGAACGGCAAGAACAATGCGATTGCGAGGCTGCGCGGATCACGCCATATCTGCAATGCTTCCTTATAGGCGATGGCAACGACGCGGCGCATTTTCATGGATGAGCACCCTGCTCGTGTGAGACAAGCTGAACGAAAACATCTTCCAGACTCGCTGCGATGCGATGGGCCGGCGTTGCCTGAATGCCCTCAGCCTGGAGCAGCAATGCAAAGTCGGGGACTGCCTGACCCTCCCGCAGCAATATATGCAATCTGTCCCCAAAGATGGCAGCATCTACGACCTCGGGAATAGCACGGATCGCTGCCAGTGCGGCGCCCAGGGGTTGACATGCAAGCTCAAAAAGCTCCCCGCCCAACCGCTGTTGCCGCAGTTCGCCGGGACTGCCGATCGCAATCAGCCGACCGGCGTTGATGAGAGCGATGCGATTACAGTATTCCGCCTCGTCCATGTAGTGCGTCGATACGAGAACGGTGACACCCAGCCCGGCGAGTTCGTGAATGAGATCCCAAAACCGCCGCCGCGCTTCCGGTTCGACGCCGGATGTCGGCTCGTCCAGAAACAGGACCGGCGGGCGGTGCAGGATCGCGCAGCCGAGCGCCAAGCGCTGCTTCCAGCCCGCAGCCAGAGTGCCGACCAGGCTATTTTCCCGGCCCCGCAGTCCAGCCATGGCGACAGCAGCCGCCAGGCGATCGCTCAGATCGTGTCGCCGCACATGATACATGCCCGCAAAGAAGCGCAGGTTCTCCCAGACCGTAAGATCGTCGTACAGGGAGAATTTTTGCGACATGTAGCCGATGTGGGCGCGGACCTTCTCCGGTTCTCGGCCGACATCGAAGCCCCCTACCCACGCCCTTCCCGAGCTTGGATGCAGGAGGCCGCACAACATGCGGATCGTCGTCGACTTGCCTGCGCCATTGGGGCCGATGAATCCGACGATCTCACCCTTGCCGATACTGAGGCTCACGCGGTCGACTGCCGTAAAGGCGCCAAACCGTTTGGTCAGATCGACAACCTGAACGGCCGGCACGTCACCTTTTGAGGCGATGGAACTCACGACGGTTCTCCCGCATTCAGCAGCGCAACGAACACATCCTCGATCCCCGGCTCGACAACGCCGAGTTCGGCACTCATACCTTTCTCAGCCAGCAGATCCCGTATTTCGGCGATACGTCGCGTCGCGTCGTCCACATGAACGTGAACGCGGTCGCCCATCAGCAACATGCC
Source organism: Rhizobium sp. UFLA01-1127 (assembly GCF_059803845.1). NCBI lineage: Bacteria > Pseudomonadati > Pseudomonadota > Alphaproteobacteria > Hyphomicrobiales > Rhizobiaceae > Rhizobium > Rhizobium sp. UFLA01-1127. The sequence goes on from NZ_JAUQTZ010000003.1 coordinate 14,367, forward strand.
CAGCACGCCAGAGGCGCCCGTCAATATCGCACGCACCTCGCGCGGATTGTCTGAAATGATGGCCAGGAGCGCACCGGGCATGAGCCGCTTCAACCGGTCCGGAGTATCGCAATGGGAAATGGACCCCGTATGGACCAGGGCCAGCCGCGAACAGCGCTCGGCCTCGTCCATGTAGGCCGTCGACAACACGATGGTTACACCGCTCTCGCGCAGGCCGTAAAGAATACCCCAAAAGTCACGGCGCGAGACGGGATCGACGCCGGTCGTCGGTTCGTCGAGCAGAAGAACCTGAGGCGTGTGGATGAGTGCGCACACGAGCCCGAGCTTTTGTTTCATGCCGCCGGAAAGCTTCCCCGCCAGCCGTTGCTCAAACGCATCGAGACCGGCTGCCGCCATCAATTCGCGGCCGCGGGCTCGGCGCTCCCTGCGCGGCACTCCGAACAGATCGGCGTAAAAACCGATATTTTCGGCGACAGTCAGATCTTCGTACAGACCAAAACGCTGCGGCATGTAGCTGATACGCGCCTTGGCGGCCTCGGGATCGCCGACAACGTCGGTGCCGCCGATGCGGATTGCGCCGCAATCAGGGGCAAGTATGCCCGCCAGCATACGCATGATGGTCGTCTTACCTGCCCCGTCCGGCCCGACAAGGCCGAATATTTCCCCACGGGCGACCTGGAAACCAACCTTTTGCACCGCCTTCATCACACCGAAACTGCGGCTGAGACCGTCTACGGAGATGACGATGTCCGCCGCGTCGGAAATCATTGCCGCTCCGCCTTTATGGATATTGCGGCGTCTGCGGGCATTCCCGGCAGGAGGATGTGGTTCGGATTGTCGATATCGATACGAACGCGATAAACCAGCGTCACGCGTTCGGCATGGGTTTCGACAGTCTTCGGCGTAAATTCCGCCTTGGGCGAAATAAAGCTTATGCGACCGCGATAAGTCCTGCCGGGATAGGTGTCCGTGGTCACGTCGACCGGCGCCCCGAGGCGCACTTTGCCGACATCCGGCTCGTTGAGATAGGCTCTCAGCCAAATGTGGTCGAGATCGGCAAGCGTAAAAATGGCAACCCCGGGAGCCGCCAGCTGACCGAGCTCGGCTTCGCGGACGGCAATGACGCCGGTGAATGGTGCGTGAAGCATCGTGTAGGCCAAAGTGGTTTCATCAAGTTCCACCCTCGCCTGCGCAGTCCTGACGTTTTCATTGGCAAGCCGGATGTTCGCCGCCGCGACATCCATCAGTGATTGATCGCGTGCCAGGAGAGCGGACGATTGCTGCTTTGCCGTCAAAGCCAGGTCTCTGTCCTGCTGCGACACCGCATCACTTTTGACAAGCTGCTCGGCACGAGCATATTCCCGCTGCTTTCCGGCAAGATCGAATTCGTCGCTGGCGACAATATGTTGAGCGGCATCCAGATTGCTCTGCCCGACGGAGACCTGCGCGATCGCCGCTTTTAAGGCCGAACGATCGATGTCTGCCTGCTGCCGATAGAAGCGGTCGTCAACGCGGGCAAGGATATCTCCCGACCGAACGGTCTGCCCCTCGTTGAAAGGCAGTTCAACGATCGGAGCCTGTATCTGCGTAAAACTCAATGTGCTCTCATGAGCCTCTATGTTCCCGGAAACAAGCACGGTATCGGCAACGGCCGGTCGGCCGAAAAAGGCTTCGCCGATAGGCTGGCGATACCATATCGCCACCGCACCGATCGCAACCACGATTGCCGAAGCAATAAGAAGCCTTTGGCGGCGGGGTCGCAAAACTGCATTGGAATTATCTTTGCTTTCCGGCGGGGCCGTACGCGGCATCTCTCGCCGCATGGCCGGCGCCAGCCCCTCGGGTTCCGTGGGTACTGGCGAGGATGATGCCGTCTGCTGCGATATGACCTCGGTCACACCATCTTGTCGATCATGGGCTTCGATGCTCATCGGTCACCTCTCATGATCATTGTTATAGGTGACCTTCGTCGATCGACTTTGACATACGTCAACCTCTTGACATCCGCGCCTTTTGCCAATGACGAGTGGAAGCTCGATATCTATCAAGGCTCCGGAATTATCCGTTTGCCAATTTGATTCAGCGCAAGGTCGATCTGCGCAGCCCCGGACAAGATGCAAAATGTCAATTCCAGCCACGGGTGTCAGCGCCACACTCGGGGAGAACGGCGCGGTAGATTGATCCGCGCTGCGCATACAACGGCGCGTACCGGTTCGGTTTCACCGTCCGAGTACCCAAAGCGGATTGAGCGAAATACCATTTGAACAGGAGACCGCCATGTCGGAAGAAAAGTGGAATATTACGACGCGGGAAGGTCTGCAGGTGACAGTCAGACCTGCAGATCTCGAAGACGAAGGCCTGATGATCGAGCTTTTCGATCATGTCAGCCCGCAGGATCTGCGCTTCCGCTTTCTGTCGGCGATCAAGCATGTTTCGAGAAAGCAGATTGCCGACCTGATCGGAGTGGATCACAACGCCATAGAAAGCTATCTCGCTTTTATCGGCGGCAGCGAAATCCCTGTCGCGACGGCAGTGCTGGCTTGCGATCACAAAAAGAAGCGCGGCGAAGTTGCCGTCACCGTGCGGAGCGACTTCAAAGGCCATGGCCTCGGCTGGGGACTTTTAAACCTGATGGTGCAGGAAGCCAGACTACGCGGCTTGGAAAAGATCGAGTCGGTGGAAGACAGAAGCAATTATGACACGATTGAACTGGAAGAGAATATGGGTTTCAAGGCTGAACCCTGCCCCGACGATCCCGTGCATCTCCTATTGTCGAAGTCACTGACCGCTTGAGATCGCGATTGACGAGCCGATGACGGACCCGCATCGGCTCCCGCCAACTTCAGGCGGGAGCCGTATCGATCGGCAGCATGGGTGATGGCTCTGGCACGTCAAATCGCGCTGGCGCCACATCTCGGAGCGGGATGCCGATAAGTGTCAGGGGATTTTGGGTAGCATCCGGCTGACTTCTTGATTTGAAAGCGGATTCAGATCGTGGGTCGATTCGACCTGAAATCATCCGGCTCTAGTGATGGCGTTGTCCAATGATGCTGCCGCCATCATTCACCACATCATCATCTGCCGCTTGAAGCGCAAGAGCCGTCCGGCTGAGGATCTTTATGCCGTGACGGTTGCATAGGCTGATGATGCCCTTCTTGGACAATCTGGTCATCGTCCGCGATACCGTTTCGATTGTCAGCCCCAAATAGTCGGCGATATCGAGACGCGTCATGGGCAGCGTGATCATTCCATGCGCTCCTCCCCGCGCCTCATCGCACCGCAACTGATGCAAGAGGAAACTGGCAAGGCGTTCTTCAGCGCTCTTGCATGACAGCAGCACCATTTGGTCCTGAGCCGCGGCAACTTCGTCGCAGACTCTCGAAAATGCCAGGGGCCGAAGCTGCGGGGATGTGGCGAGCTCCTCTTCGAAGGATCCCTTGCCGACCCGCCGAAAGGCAACTTCGTCGATCGCCTCGGCACTATAGAGATATCGGTTCCTGAACGAAACGCCCACGACATCACCGCTTCTGAGAAAGCCGGTAATGACGCGCCGGCCGTCTGACAGCAGCCGGCAAATTCGAAGGTTTCCCTCAACCAGGGAAAAAATGTGTTTGGCCGGATCACCTTCGAAGAAGAGAACTTGTCCCGGCCGCGCGTGCTCGAGAGGCTGCCGGCAAAATATGCTGTTGAAGTCCGACAGTCCGGTGGCAGCCGACCTGTCGCCCTTCACGTCCGGAACCAGATGCAGATTGCCCGTCATCATACCAGCCACTCCTCTGCTTCGATGAGGAACAGTTGACAATTCTCGCGTAACAGGGAAACGCCAGATATGTGCTAACTCGTGCTAATTTGTAACTGAGTGTAACAGCGCCGGATCAGCGGTCGCCGAGGGATCGGGCTGCGGCCGGCGTAAGGCAGTGTAGCAAGCCGTGATTCCAACGCTCGCGGAAAGGCAGATCGTCAAGCTGGTCGAGTATGTCGGGCGACCAGGTCCATACGCGCATGAAATCGCAACCCAAAACGATCGCCCGGCGTTTGGCCTCGCGAAAAAGCAGATCCGCTATGGTTTTTTCGTCCAGAACGCTACCGGCAATCAAGATCGGAATATCCATGAGCCTATGTGCTACTGGATGGGTGCATACGGAGGAGAGGGTCATCCCACGCACGTAACCGACACAGTCGGTTGCCACGATAATCGTCCAGCGGCCCTGCCCGGCAACGACTTGCCAGCGCTCGATGCTCATCTGCGGACTGAAAGCTCGAAGAAGGGCAAAAGCCGGCACAATCTGACCTGTCCTCATGGGACCGAGTGCGTAATCGTCTTGCATCCCGCCTCGCTCATGGTTGATCCGCCGATGAATAATGAAAATCAGTCTGGACGATTTGCGTCATTGCGGCAGATCAATGTTGTGCCTGCATATTGCGGCAAGCTCCGAACTCATCGATCACCATTTGCGTATGGACGGAGATTTCCATGGATAAGCTTATGCGGGCTGCAGTCGTAAAGGAATTCGGCAAGCCTTTGACTATCGAACAGGTGCCGGTGCCACAGCCGGGTGCGGGTGAGATTCTCGTCAAGGTCAAGGCTTGCGGCGTCTGTCACACCGATCTGCATGCCGCCGATGGCGATTGGCCGGTGCGTCCAAGCCTGCCTTTTACTCCAGGGCATGAGGTGGCGGGTATCGTCGCCGCCGTTGGGCCGGGCGTCACAAACGTGAAGGAAGGTGACCGCGTCGGTGTCGCATGGCTCCATGATGCTTGTCTTCGATGTGAATATTGCGAGACCGGATGGGAAACGTTGTGCGATCATCAGCACAATACCGGCTATAGCTGTGATGGGGGCTTTGCCGACTATGTCATCGCCGACGCAGCTTTTGCAGCCCAGCTTCCCAACCATGTGGAGTTCGCCGAAATTGCGCCGATCTTGTGCGCCGGCGTCACGACATACAAGGGGCTGAAGGAAACCGAAGCGCAGCCCGGCGAATGGGTGGCAATCTCCGGCGTCGGCGGCCTCGGGCACGTCGCAATCCAATACGCCAAGGCGATGGGGTTGAAGGTCATCGCCCTCGACATAACCGCGGCAAAGCTCAATCTCGCACGGATGGCCGGCGCCGACATCGCCATCAACGCGACCTTGCCGGACACCCTATCGGAAGTGACAAAAGTCACCAACGGCGGCGCTCATGGAGTACTTGTAACGGCTGTGTCGCCGATGGCGTTTTCTCAGGCCCTGTCGCTGGTGCGCAAGAAGGGAACGGTCAGTCTGGTTGGCCTGCCGCCGGGCCGGTTCGCCACCCCGATCTTCGACGTGGTGCTCAAGCGCATCACGATTCGAGGATCGATCGTCGGAACGCGCCGAGATCTCGACGAAGCGATCGTCTTTGCCGCAGATCGCAAGGTCAAGGCCGCCATTCATCGCGCCCCTCTTGAAGATATCAACAAGGTGTTTGCCGATCTGAAAGAGGGGCGCATCGACGGACGCGTCGTTCTGGATATGGACATGCGAGCCGCAGGCGAGAAAACGGCTGCCAAACAGCTCTATGCCTGAAAGAACGGAAGCGCTCGCATTCAAGCAAGGCAACATCGAAACCGTTGCCTTGCTTGCCGAAGCGGCACTCGCTTGGATGCGTGCCGACGATCGGAAAGGGAGTATAGGATTCGCTGCAGCTGACGAAGGCCGCAGCGGCTTCGAATTTTACGATGCAGGGCGCCAAGCGCGGGCAATATCTATTTTTATGGCCAATCGAACTTTCGGTTCGTCACGCGGACTTTGATTGAGGTCAAGGCGCTGCTGCCGCATCGGCACGATCATCTTGAAGTGATCAGCCGTGTTTCATCCGTCGAGATAAAGGGGCGGGCCATGACCTTCAAATCCATTCTCGTCCATTTCGACATTGATGCCTGCCCACAAAAGCGCGCTGAGTTCGTGTTCGAATTGGCGAATGGGTTCGATGCCGAACTGCAATGCGTGTCGTCTGCAGAGCCGCTGTCCCCGTTCGCTGCGGGGCGCAGCGCCGCATTGAGCATGAATATCATGCGCCGGGACGTGGCTGCCATCGAGGCGCGCCAGCGTGATCTGCATGAACACATCATGCAGCACGGGCCATTCCGAAATCATGTCGAATGGCGCGCTGAGATCGCAGATCCGACAACAACGATCATCGAGCGGGCGTGCTGCGCTGACTTGATCGTACTGTTTCGCCTTGACAAAGGACAGGCAGACGATCGCCAGAGAACCGCTGACCAAGGTGCGGTGTTGCTGGCCGCTGGCCGTCCCCTCCTGATCCCTTCCCCGACCATGGAGGGTCTCAAGACACATACAATCGTCGTTGCCTGGAAAGACACAAGGGAAACACGACGCGCGGTCGCAGACGCATTACCCCTATTGCGGCAGGCACAGGACGTCGTGCTGCTCACCGTGCTGGAAACTGGCGGGAACGCTGATCCGCCACGGGATGCGATGCATAATCTGCAACGGCATAATGTGAAGGTGAGAAGCATCGTGGAGCCGATGCAGCCGGCCAGCATCGGAGAAACGATTGTCGATGTCGCTACAAAAATCGAGGCTGATCTGATCGTCGCCGGCGGCTACGGGCATAGCCGTTTCAGGGAATGGATACTCGGCGGCGCCACGCAGCATCTGCTTCAGCATTGTCCGCTGCATCTCCTTTTATCCAACTGAAGAGGTAGCCGAACAGGGAAGTGTCGAACCGAGATGTCAGATGATCGCCTGTAAGGCTTAGGACCGATATGAGCGCCTGGAGCCATTCCAGGAAAAGTGCCCTGCAGTTTTCCATCCGGAATTGCATGAAAACAAAGGGATGGAGCCTTTCCGCGATTCGAAGAAAAGCGGAAAGCCTCTGAAGGAGATTATGCCATGACATACAAGCGCGTTCTGTTTCGCTCTGCCGCCCGGGAAAAGATTCTCCGCGGTACGACCCAACTGGCGGACGCGGTGCGCGTTACGCTCGGTCCTCGGTCCAAGGCGGTGCTCATCGAAAAGAAGTGGGCCACCCCGCTTGTCTGCAATGACGGCGTGACCATAGCCAAGGAATTCGAATTGAAGGATGCGGAGGAAAATCTCGGCGCACGCATGCTACGACAGGCGGCCGAGAAAACCGGAGACATCGTCGGCGACGGAACGAGCACTGCAACTATTCTTGCCCAGGCGGTCTTCTCAGACGGGCTGCGCAATGTCGTCGCCGGCGCGAGCGCGATCGATATCAAGCGCGGGCTCGATCGAGGCTTGGCCTGCGCCGTGGACTTTCTAAGACGGAACAGTCGGCCGGTGGCGGGCAAGCGAGAGAAAGTGCAGGTCGCCACGATTTCCGCCCACAACGATACGAAAATCGGAAATCTGATAGGCGATGCCATGGAGAAGATCGGCGACGACGGCGTCATTACCGTCGAAGAGTCGAAAACAACGGAAACCATGCTTGAGGTGGTCAAAGGATTGCAGTTCGATCGCGGCTTCCTGTCGCCTTATTTTGTGACGAATAGCGAGCGGATGGAAATTGTCTTGGAAGAAGCCGCTGTTCTTCTGATCGATCGCAAGTTGAATGCGCTCAATGACTGCGTAGCGTTGCTGGAATCTGTCGCCAAGGCGAATATGCCGCTGCTGGTCGTTGCCGAAGACGTAGAAGGCGAAGCCCTGGCGACACTCATTGTCAATCAGATTCGCGGCACGCTGAAGAATTGCGCCGTGAAAGCGCCGGGCTTCGGCGATCGGCGAAAGGCCATGCTGCAGGATATCGCAATCGTAACCGGCAGCCAGGTTTTATCGGAAGATCTGGGAATCAAGCTCGACGCGGTCACACTGGATCAGCTTGGGCACGCTTCGCGTGTCGTCATAACCAAGGATACGACGACAATTGTTGGCGGCGCCGGCAGCAAGAATGCCATTGCCGGGCGCATCGATCAGCTACGCCGAGAGATCGACGAAACCTCCAGTGACTACGACAAGGAAAAACTGCGTGAGCGTCTGGCGAAATTGGCAGGCGGCGTTGCGGTCATTCGCGTCGGCGCGGCCACGGAAGCCGAGATGAAAACCAAGAAGGAAGCGCTTGACGATGCGATCAATGCCACGAAGGCAGCCGTTGCGGAAGGCATTTCTCCCGGGGGCGGCCTGGCCCTCCTGCGCTGCACGCAGGCTGTCGCGGCAGAGGAGGAACGCTGCGAAGGCGACGAACGAACAGGGGTTCAGATCTTGAGGCGCGCGCTGGAGGTGCCGATCCGACAGATCGCGGAAAATTCATCCATCGATGGCGGCGTTGTCGTCGCAAAGGTATCGGAGGGAAACGGAACCTTCGGCTACGATGCCGAGAAGAAAATCTACGCTGACATGTTCGAGACCGGTATCGTCGATCCGACCAAGGTCATTCGTGTAGCACTGGAGAACGCGGTCTCGGTTGCGAGCGTACTTCTGCTCACTGAAGCCACGATGACGGACGTCGATGATGACCTGAAGGAAAAAGGCAGCTCAGGCGAAGCCGGGCTTCAAGCCTAGCGTGAGAGCATGATGCAGAAAATGCGATCGGCTTTCGGACGATATCATGCTCTACTTCTTTGATTCTAGAGCGAATTCAGACCTTAGGTAGGGCCGACCTGAAATCATCCGGCTCTCGCCGAATGGCGGCTTCTTCTCCGGACATTTGAGATACGCACGGTGCATCATCCCGCCGATATCGATCCGGTCTCGAGCTGGCCAAGGTCTGCCCGGTCCGACAATATCTCAGCTTTGCTCGCATCGCGGATAAGAGCATATTTGACTTGTGTCGTCTTCAGATCCCGATACCAGTCCATCAATGCGCCCCAGGGGTCGGTCAGCTTCGAAAGGCCTGACAAGAATGCAACGACTGTGCCTATCTCGGTCTTTCCCGTGACGACGTAGTAGCCGCCCAGGATGAAGATGCCGACATAGCCGAGCTGGGTCATCAAATTCATCAGGAAGTTCATAACAAACTTCAATTTATATATGCTCATGTTAATGGAAAATAGCGTACGAACATGATGGGATTGAGCAGCGTTGGCTTCGGCAGAACCGATATGCTCTATCATGCCTTCGCTAATGTCGCGCATAACGCTGACCTTGCTTCCGATCCATCGGTTGATGACAGCCTGCATAATGGGAACAAAGATAATTTGCGGACAGTAGACGACAGCGATGACGAGCGCCATCAACGGCTGAAGAAAGATGAGGTATCCGCCAACGGCAGCCAGAATTCCTATCTGTAACAGCGGCTCCGAGATGCTTGTTCCGACAAAACCTCCCACGGGTTCCGCCTCGGCCAGGATAATCGAAAGCTGAATGCTCTCGGCGACAACTTCCACAGAAGATCCGTCCGGATGCGCGGAGGAAGCGAGAGCCCAGTTTCGCAGCCATCGGATTGCGACTTCGCCGATCCAGCTGCGATAGATATTGAGCAGCAGCTTTGTCAGGCCTTCAGCCGTAACAAGACCGAGGTAGCCAAATGCGAGCACCAAAATGGCATGATATGTGGCTCCTGTCGTGGCAGCATTGACGATACGCCGCTGCAGCTCAAGTGGCGCTGCTTCGACAACGAAAAGCAGGATAGAAATTGCTGCAAGGGCAAGCTGATGACGTCGCCCCACCATCAAGATAAAGCCGAGCAGGCTTCTAGGCACCTTATGCTCCCTAATTGGCGCGCAGCGCGAAACGTCGAGGCTCAAGCCCTGTGCGCTTGGATCGGTAGCAAGTCGGAACTTGCAGACCCAGCGGCAGCTCAACTTCTCAAGCTTCGGTCTGGCGCTGCAGATGGGCCTCTATTTCACCGATGGGCAACTTCGTCAGATCCTTGTTCACGACCCCTTTCATCGCGGCCTGAGCGGCCGGCGTCATATGCCGGCGCAGGAAACCGAGTGTCTTGGCCGGGGCAATCAGCACGAATTGCGCAATGGCACCGCTGCGCGCATATTCGTCGAGTTGATCGGCGACCCTGACGATAAATGCCTCTTCTGCCTTGTGATGGAGATCGGCGGTTTCGACCGAGCTGCGTGTGCCGTCCTGGGAGGCAAAGACCCGGCCGGGATGGTCCGTGCCGAGATCGTGCGTTGCCTTCAGGGGCTCGTGGAAGCTGCGGATCTCAACGAGATTGAGAAATTGCGCATCACCGTCGTTCCGCAGGAAAAGCGCCTTGGCTCCGTCACAGACGATAACCCAAGTCTTAGAAACGATTTTGAACCTGTTCATATCGCAACCCACCTATATCTTTCTCTTTTCAGGCGAACGGGCATCCCGATTTGACCTCGGCAACGGCACTCTGCAGAACGCCGATGGCTGCGAGACCTGCAGCGCCGCAGGGACGAAGACCAGCGTGGCGCAGATAGTACTCGTCCATGTTACACCGACAATTGCCGAAACGCCGACCACCCAGGGTGACAAGGCAAGCCATGCAGCCAATCCTACCCGCTCCCATTCGAGCACCTGTCGATCCCGCATATTCGTACCGGACAGCAGCATCAAACCCGTCAGAGCAAAGTTCACCGATGATACGGCCAGGCCAGGCAAATCGGGGTAAAGAAGAAGCAGAGCGACCGATGCAACGATGAGGACGGCGCCGATCGTGTCGGTGGCATAATCACTTGGATTTTGATTTCGCATATTGGCCTCCTATACTTTCCTTCTTGCGAGCCTATCGCGTCCAGACGTTTTCACATTGCGTCCGATCAATTCGACGAGACGAGAGGTTGCAGATGATCGGTCAGGGTATGGACATGGCAACGCCGATGTAGGGATCTATCCAGGTGAGGTTATCGGTGACAGCCTTCACGCCGGGCACGTTTTCGGCAAGCACTTTGGCAGCCAAGCGCTCACGTTCGTCGAAAATTGAGCCGGAAAGCTCTGCTACGCCATCCTTGACACTCACACGGATAAAGCCGTTCTGGCTCCAGCTTCTCTTGCCGAGTTCGGCAATGATGACAGCTTCGATCTCCGCATCGCTGTACGGCTTAATCTTGTCGGCAAGGATGCCTGCAAGAGCGCGCAAGAGGTCGGAACGCGTGACGATGCCGACCAGTTTTTCGCCATCCACCACCGGCAACCGCTTGATGCCGTCGCGCTCCATCATCTCGACGGCTTCTCCGGCCGAGACATTCGGAGAGATCGTCCGTACTGGCGAAGTCATGACCTCTTCGACTTTCCTGCCGTAGGCATGCACATATTCGTCCGCGAGCCGGCCCGGGCTTACGAAGAACTCCAGAAAGGCCGAGCGTTGGCGCTCCGTGTTGAGCTCGCCCCGCCGCAGGAAATCTCCCTCGCTGACGATGCCGACAACCGCGCCGCTCTCGCCGATGACGGGAAGCCCGCTTATGTGATTATCCAGCAGCAGTTTCGCAGCATCCATAATCGATGAGGACGCCTTCACAGTTATCGGTGCGGGCGTCATGATATCCTGGATAAGCATGGTCATCTCCCTTGAGTTGACGTCGAGGAAAGCTAGGCGTGGATCGGCTTTCGATAAAGCAACGCATTAATGAATAGCGCGGATGGCAAGGATGGGGGTTGATCGATGTCAAATACCAAAATCAAAGTCTGGCTGCGATCGCTTCTCGGGCGAGATTGAGAAACCGACAGAGGGATAGGGAAAGATCACTTTCCATGGCGGCCAAGCATCTCGACTTTACCGAGCCATTCCTTTCGTCTTTCCGGGCCGACCTGTTCGATCATCCCAAAGAATGTCTGGCGAACCGGTCGAATTCCCGCGAAATTCAAGATGCCGCGCCGCAAGGCGTTCGTGCCGTGGGCGCCAAAGCAGAAGCGGTAGATGGGAACCGGCATGCCCATGGTGACGATGATACGTGCGGTGCAGCCCCGAAGCAGCTTTTTGGCAATACCGCTTTCTCCATATTGAAAAGCGATCCCGGGCCGGAATACCTGTTCCAGAAAAGCCTTCAGAAGGGCCGGCATCGTGCCGAGCCACAGCGGGAAAACAAAAACGATATGTTCCGCCCATTGGATAGCTTCGCTTGCGGGGATAAGAGATTCGGGTATCGGGCCATTTTCAAACGCTTCGCGTGAGCGAAGTAATGGAAAATCCAACAGGGAAATATCCAGCCTGCGCAGCAAAAAGCCTGCTTCAGCGGCTCCTGCCGCATAGGAGTCGGCGAAAGCTCCGCAAAGATGGCCGTCATGGCCGCCGGGATGCGCCTCGATAATGAGTATATGCCGTGACAAGTTGGAGCCTCCTGCATTTCGAAGAAGAGCATCATGATCACGGGCTGCCTCCTACCGACCTTCCGCGATCGGGCCGGCCTGATCACAGCCTGTTCTTCGCTTGTCATCATCATCAATCCAGCTGATGGGGCTTTGATCTATCGCAATCCCATAGCGCCCGCAGAATGGCGGCCAAGGCAATTTTCTGGAGCGGAATCCGCGCGAGCATCCGTTCCCGGCCTACGGCTCGCCGAGCTGCGGACGCCGCCCCGTAGAGCGCGGCAGCATCGCGCATATCGAACTCGGCTCAGCATTTCGACTGAATCGGTGAGCAAAAGCGATGCTCGTGCGGAAATTTGCTCCACCTGCGCCAAATGCCGCCATTTCCGTGAGGTTTGAGCAGGATCAATGCCGTCCGCCTTCTCCAATTGCATGCTCTTCACGGCCAGAGGAGCAATTCAGATGGACAATGTGGTTGAAGCGCCATTGCGGAAGAGCGTATCCGTTCCCCCTTCAATGAACAAAACGAAGAAAAGCCGGCTGCGTTCTTTTTGGCTTACCGGCGTTGCCCTTGTTTCCGGCACGATTGCACTTCTGGTGCTTTGGGATCGCAATGAGCAGCAGCCACCTTCTTATGAAACAGCAGTCGTCGACAAGGGCGATATCAGCCGACAGGTCATGGCAACGGGCACGGTCAATCCGCAGCTGACGATCATCGTCGGCAGTTATGTATCCGGTCCCATTACGGAAATTCGTTGCGACTACAATACAGTCGTCAAAGCAGGTCAGGTCTGCGCCACGATCGATCCCCGCCCCTACCAGACCGCGGTCGATCAGGATAATGCCGACCTGTCCGCGGCCATGGCTCAACTTAAGAAAGATCAAGCCAATCTTACCTATGCGCAGTTAAATTACCACCGCAACCTTCGGCTTAAGGACGCTGATACGGTCTCTCAGGAAACGGTGGATGTCGCACGGAACCTCGTCGATCAAGCCGACGCGCAAGCCAGCCTTGATCGGGCGGCAATCGAACAGCGCAAGGCGGCGCTGTCAGCCGCCAGGATCAATCTCGATTATACGAATATTAGATCTCCGGTCGATGGGGTGGTCGTTTCACGCAACGTTACCCAGGGACAGACGGTGGCAGCAAGCTTTCAAACGCCGACGCTTTTCCTCATCGCCACCGATCTTACCAGGATGCAGGTGGATACCAATGTCAGCGAAAGCGACATCGGCGGAATCAAAGATGGCGAGGCCGTCACTTTCACCGTTGATGCGTTTCCGGATCACATCTTCAGCGGTATCGTCACGCAGGTGCGGCAATCGCCCCAGACGGTTCAGAATGTCGTAACCTTCGATGCAGTGGTAACCATCGACAATGCCGATCTTCGGCTCAAACCCGGCATGACCGCCTCCTTGAATATCGTGACCGATCAGCAAAAGCATGTTTTGCGCGTTCCCAACCAAGCGCTGCGCTTTGAACCCAAGACTTCCACCGCTCGGCATCCGGATGGCGGTAAGTTCGACCGCGTCTGGATAGAACGTGACGGCACGGTGGCGATGGTTCCGGTGAAGATTGGGATCAGCGATGAATCCTACACGGCAATTGCCGATGGTGATCTGCAGGCCGGAGACAGGGTTGTTATTGGACAGGCTGCATCACCAAGCGCATCGACAGGCTTCCATTTCCCCAGATTCTAGGTTCGTGCTGTCATGACATATCCGGTAAATCCTCCGATCATAGAACTGAAAGATATTACGAAGAGTTTTGTAATCGGCGATAGCTGGATTGATGCCGTTCGGGGTGTCACCCTTACGATAACGCGTGGTGAGTTCGTTGCGATCGTCGGTTCGTCAGGCTCTGGAAAATCGACCTTGATGTCGATTCTCGGCTGTCTCGACCGGCCGAGCGGTGGGAGCTATTTGCTTGGAGGAGCCGATGTCGGCAAACTCGGAGAGCCCGAATTGGCGGCGATTCGCAGCAAACATCTCGGCTTCGTCTTTCAAAGCTTCAATCTCTTGCCGCGTCGAAGCGCATTGGAGAATGTATGCCTGCCCCTTTACTATGCCGGAACGGGCCCGCTTGCTCGCGCAGCCATGGTCGGTCGCGCTCGCCTGTCGCTTGAACGACTGGGCCTTGGTGATCGACAGTATAATACGCCCGGGCAGCTATCTGGCGGGCAGCAGCAGCGCGTCGCCATAGCCCGTGCCCTCATCAATACTCCAGACCTGTTGTTGGCAGACGAGCCGACGGGCAATCTGGATACGAAAACGTCGCGTGAAATCATGGACGTGATCGCAGCGCTCAATCGCCGCAACGGCGTAACCGTCGTGCTCGTCACACATGAACAGGACATCGCCGCTTGCGCCGATCGTATCATCACCATGCGGGACGGCGAGATCATTTCCGATGAACGAAACCCTGTCTCACGGATGGCTGCAGATCATCATACTGCAACCCCGCGACCCGCAGCAGCTCTTGACGCTCGTTCCCAGCTCAGTACAGCACTTTCATTCTGTGTCATGGCACTCGACGCCGCCGTGGAAGCCATCATGCGCAATAAGATGCGCTCGCTTCTGACGATGCTGGGTGTCTTTATCGGCGTGGCTGCGCTCATCGTAATGGTTGCATTGGGTCAGGGCGCTAACGTAGCCGTGATGAAACAGATAGAAAGCCTGGGAACGAATGTCGTGGTGGTTTTGCCAGGAGCACTGACCAGCGGCGGGATACGCAGCGGCTTCGGCAGCGCGACCACGCTGACAGTCTCGGATGCCAAAGCGCTGTCCAGGGAGGCGCCCATTGCAAGTATCGGCTATCTCATTCGTCAACAGGGCCAGATCGCCTATGGTGGAAATAATTGGACCACCAATATTCAAGGAGTAAGCGAATCCTATGCCGCCATCACCAACTGGCGCGTCGCGGCAGGCGCGCTGATCGACAGGCAGGACGAGCAAAATGAATCATTGGTGGCGGTCATCGGCCAAACGGTCTTTCATCAATTGTTTCAAGCCGGCCAGAATCCGATAGGAGCGACGATCAGGATCAGGAATGTGCCGATGCGGATCATCGGGCTCCTCGCCGGCAAAGGGCAATCGGCGATCGGTCAGGACCAGGACGACATCGTCATGATTCCATTTACAACGGCGGAGCGGCGCGTGCTGGGTGTGGCTGCTCCGCTTCAGGCCCAAACACAGACCAATTGGGCCTATTTGCCAGCGCCAAATCCATATGGCCTGCAGCCGCGCCTGACGGGATTTGCCAATCTACTGTTCGTCCAGGCCAAAAGCGCCGATCAGGTCGGTGATGCTATTGCTGGCATCAATACAGTTCTCATGCGGCGCCACAATATCAAGAGAGCAGAAAGCAAGGACTTCGACGTTCGAAATCTCAGCCAGTTTGCCGAAACCGCCAAGAGCAGCAGCCGTATCATGGCCCTGCTTCTTGCCGCGGTTGCCTCGATTTCATTGCTGGTCGGCGGTATTGGCATCATGAACATTCTCTTGGTGTCGGTAACCGAGCGTACACGCGAGATAGGATTGCGGATGGCAGTGGGTGCACGGCGCGTGCATATCCTGCTTCAATTTCTGGCCGAGGCTGTTTTTCTCAGTGTGAGCGGAGGGCTTGCCGGGATCGGCATGGGGGTTTGCATATCCCTGATCATCTCGCAGGTCCTGAACTGGCCGGCAGTATTGTCTGCAACCGCGATCGCCGGCGGCTTTCTCTTTGCCGTTATGGTTGGGATCTTTTTCGGATATTATCCGGCACACAAGGCCGCCAGTCTTAACCCGATAGAGGCCCTTCGCTACGAATAGCGCATGATGAGATACAATCTCTTGCCTGGCGCGAAAGCGCTACGCCGCAGACCATGGCAATGGACCGATACCATTACCGCAATCGGATTTGGAAGATCAGGGAGACATGAGATGAAAGATCGACGCTGGCAAGATCATATAATATTTGTCATCGGCTTGTGGCTGATCGTATCGCCCTGGAGCCCAGGGGAATCGCATATGGCGATTTTAGAGTTGCGGAGGTTGAGAAAAAGGATTCTTTGAGGTGGCAGTTCTTTTAAGGAGATCTGCCATGTCGTGCCTTGAAGGTTATTTCGGTGGGGTGCCCGACCCGCGTGCTGCCAATGCCAGCCATCGTCTCGGCGACCTGATCGTGATGATGATTGCGGCGAGCCTTTGCGGCGCCAGTTCGGCGACGGAGTTTTCGCTGTTTGCCCAAGAGCGCCGGCAGGTGCTGTCGCGGTTGATCGATTACGATGCCGCCCCCAGCCATGACACCTTCTCGCGGCTATTGCGTCTCATGGACCCGGATGCCTTCGGCCGGGCCTTTGCCGCTTTTGCCGCTGCCTTCGCTCAAGCCCGCCAGGAGGTCGTGGCGCTCGACGGCAAGGCATTGCGGCGTGCCTATGAGACAGGCCTTGCTGCTGCCCCGCCGTTGACCGTATCGGCCTTTGCCTCGCGCACCCGGCTCTGCCTTGCAGCAGCGACGCCGGCGGCGGATGAAAACGAGATCGAAGCCGCCCTCAAAGTGATCGATCTCATTGATATAACGGACCAATTGGTCACGGCTGATGCGCTTCACTGCCACAAGCGAATGGCCACGACGATCATCGACGGTGGCGGCAATTACCTTTTGGCGCTGAAGAAGAACAGGCCAGCCTGGTACAAACGCGCCAATGAACGGCTAGTCACTGAGCGGCCCGGCCATGCCGAATGTGAAGAGACCGCCCATGGCCGGCGCGAATGGCGCCGGGCCGAAGTCGTAGCCGCCGACGAAGCTCTGATGGACGGTCACAAGGCTTTCGTGCGCATCACCAGTCGGCGCGGCGAGGCCGAGACCAAGACACGCCTATTCATGGCCTCCACCATACTGCCGCCACAACTGGCACTCGAGGTCACACGAGCCCACTGGCAAATCGAAAACGGCCTGCATTGGATACTGGACGTGCACCTGCGCGAAGACGGCAGCCGAGCCCGAAAAGGCAATGCTCCCGCCAATATCGCCCTCGTCAATCGCATCGTTAGAAACATCCTTCAGCTTGCCGATGCCGACAAGGTTCCCATCAGCCATCGCATCCGAAAATGCGCGTGGAACGATGACTATCTCATCGCGGCTATCGCCCATATGCGATAGCCCTGCCCTGGAGCCTCGGAGCTTACGGTTCCGATTCTCTTCCCTTTGGGGCAGCCGCGTGGAACTTCTTTTTCTGCGGCCTGATTGTTGCGGCCCTCGGAGGGCTTGCATATGCCTCTCGTCAGGTATGGGAGGATAGAGTGGACATCCTGCTTGGTGTCTGGCTTTTCACATCTCCATGGACTTTGCGATTTACCGACCACATGTTGCTTACCTGGAATGCTCTTCTTTCCGGGCTGTTCCTGATGATATTGGCGGGCTGGGTCCTTTGGAAAAAGCATCTCGCCAACATTTCAAAGCCTGAGTGACAACTCTGGTGGAACTTACCACACTGGCGGGCATTGCTGGCGACAGACAAAACCTTTGGGCGAACCGGAAATTCGTGGGCACTGGCGCAAGACGTTGGTTTGCTGCCGCATTAGACTTTCCTCGACATGAACCGTGACAGGCAAAATGCTCTCTTCTGCCCGGCGAGCGACAAATTCGCAATCGCCCTACGCCCCAAGGTTGAACTCTGCGTCAAAGCCTCAAACATGGTCTCTTCCGTATCATCCGAGATCATGGACTTTCGTAAATCATCAGTCGGCGAATCTCCGGAATCGGAATTATTTCACGGAATTCTGCAACTGAACATTACTGTGAAACAGTCCCCTTCGAGTATCGACAAAGAGCACCGCGATTACTGCTGCAATCATGATAACCAATACAATCGTCAGCAGATGATCGAGGGCAAACCAAAATATCCGGCGAAGGCGATCCTGTGCGTGCATCACGACGTATAATCCATAAGTTAGAGCATGACGCGCGAAAGCGTGAGCGGTTTTCGGAGGGCATCATGCTCTGCTTCGTGCCAGAGCATAATCCTGGGCGATCAACCGATCGTCAGGTGATTTTCGACGGCAGTTACGCCGGGCACCGACCAGACGGCGTGCTCCGCCGCGCTCCGCTCGCTCCATGCATGCACGGCTCCCTCCAAGGCCACTCGCCCATCCTTGATGTCGACCTGGATGCGGCTCGCGCCGACCTCTGCGTTCCGTCGCAAGGCCTCTTCGATCCGGCCTCTGATATTCGAAACCATTGCGCTTGGCCGTATGGTCAGTCGGTTGGAAACGCCGATGACACCACCAAGCTTCATGACCGCATTTTCCGCCGCAATACGCTGAAAATGCCATGGGACCTCACCGGACAGCGTCACCCAGCCATGCCGGACCTGGACATCGATGGCGCCGTCAGGCAACGCCGTATCCCATTCAATGATATCGAGCGCGCGCGACGCTATCTCATCGTCTGCGTGCATTTTGCGGCCAGGATAGCGAACCTCAATCTCATCGGCGATGGCGCGTACGCCCCGGACACGCCTGACGGCGGATGAAGCTGCCGATTTTTCAGCATAGCTGCCGACATGGCCCGAAAGGGAAACGACGCCCTTTTCCACGGCGACCCCAATATTGGCCGCATCTATGCTGGGCTCGAATTGCAATTCGTCTATGACGTCCTGGCGCAAGGCTAGATCATTCATCGTTCTTCTCCCATCAAGTAAAGTGGCTTGAGGCAAACCTCGAAAGCATGATCGCTCTTCTGCAGCGGGCGTCATTGCGTTCAATCAATTAGGCCGAATGCACCTTCCCGAGCTGCGAAGAAAAACTTGTCTCCAAATCGCTGCAGCCGGGCAGCGGCAGATCAATC
Organism: Rhizobium sp. UFLA01-1127; assembly: GCF_059803845.1. Taxonomy (NCBI): domain Bacteria; kingdom Pseudomonadati; phylum Pseudomonadota; class Alphaproteobacteria; order Hyphomicrobiales; family Rhizobiaceae; genus Rhizobium; species Rhizobium sp. UFLA01-1127. Next base: position 33,371 of record NZ_JAUQTZ010000003.1, read on the forward strand.
TGCCAAAGACCCGTGTCGTCGGATGGCGCCAGCATTCTGAAGCCCGCCTTTCGGCAGAAGCTCAGCATTTTGAGATTGTCGGGCAGCACGGAACCGCGCAGATTTTGCAGGCCTTGCTCATTGGCAAAATTGAAAAGCTTGCCGAGCAGCGCGGTCCCCAGGCCAATCCGCTGACAGTCGCTTCGCACAAGCAGTCCGAAATCGCCGATTTCTTTGCCCTTATCGATCGCAAGCCGGGCAATCCCGACGATCTGCTCATCGGCATCAATCGCCAAAATTGCCATTTCCCGTTCGTAGTCGATATGCGTCATCCGTATGATTGCCGCTTGGGACAGCTTTGTCTGGCCAAAAAAACGAGCGCGTATGTCGGCCGGCGAAGTACGCTCCAGCATCGAGGCATAGGCCTTGGCATCACCGGGGCGGATGGGACGCAGCACGAAGGTTCGACCAGCCAAATTGACCTTTCCTACCCATTCGGCAGGATAAGGCTTTATGACGAGGCTGCGATTTGGCACCGGCTCGTATAGACGGGAAGGGTCAATCTCTATCCGTGCGTCCATTGCAACGACAGTCCCGCCTGAAACTACCAAGGGATTGATGTCGATCGCACGTATGAAGGGAAAGTCGATCGCAATTTGCGACAGGGCAAGAAGCGTCTTTTTGATGGCGTCACGATTTGCCGGCGGCACATGGCGGAACCCGCGCAATAATTTTGCAACTCTCGTTTCGTCGATGAGATCGGCAGCCAGGTCGTCGTCCAGAGGCGGCAGCGAAACCGCGATATCGCCGATTTGTTCTATGGCTATTCCTCCGGCGCCAAAGGCAATTACCGGACCGAACAGAGGATCCACGGAAAGCCCGGCAAACAATTCGATGCCACCTTCCGCTTTGATCATGGGTTCGATGACAAATCCGTCGATTTTCCCGGACAACCCAGCGTCCGATGCTCTCTTTTGCATCTCACGCGCCGCCCGGCATGCTGCAGACCGCGTACGAATGTCGAGCGCGACACCGCCGATCTCGGATTTATGCGTGATCGAACGCGACAGAATCTTTACGACGATGGACCGGTGCTTGCGAAGCATCGTGCTGGCAAGCTGTCCGACCGCCGCCACATTTCTTGCGATCGAACATTCGGCGCCCGGAATTTGATAAAGGCTCAGAACCGCCTTGGCTTCTGGCTCGGTCAGCATCGTTCGCGACTGGCTTGCCGCGGCCTCCATCACCTTCAATGCTTCTTTTCTGTTGACCGTAAGTTCCGGTGTGGCGGCGATATGGGTTAATGCCCCCTGCTGCCGTCCCCATTCGCCAAGGACATGCAGCGCAGCAATGGCATCATCGGGCATCGCATAATCCGGTATGCCGGCGGTGCGCAGAATTTGCCGGCCTTCGCGGCTGGCTCTGCCGCCAAGCAGGCATGCCAGCAATGGCTTGCGGGGCCAATCCTTTGCCCGCACCGTTTCGACGATTGCTGCCGCCGCGGCGGCCGGTTCGGCGGCCTGCACCGGACAATGCAGAACGAGGATCGCATCGACGTTGGGATCTCGGGCAACAATCCTGATGGCTTCGCTAATTCTTGCGGGCGGCGCATCTCCCAAGACATCGACAGGATTGCTTCGTGACCAGCCCGCCAGTAGGATCTCGTCCAGCTCACTCGTCGTTTGCCGGGTCAACGTTGCCAGGTGCCCGCCACGGTCAAGCAGACCGTCAACGGCCAGAACGCCGGCGCCTCCGCCATTGGTAACGAGCGCTACACGCAACGAATTCGGCGGATCGGCCTTCTGCGTGATCTCGGCTGCGGCCAGAAGTTCCGTCAAGCTTTCGACCCGAATGATTCCCGCACGCTTGAGCACCGCATCGACGGTGCGAAAATCGCCAACCAATGCGCCCGTATGGGTCGCTGCCGCTTTCGCAGCCTCGCGATGCCGGCCTGGCGCTATGACGATCAGAGGCTTTAGGCGACCGGCTGCGCGGGCAGCGGAGACGAACTTCCTCGGGTCGGGAATGGATTCCAGGTACATGACGATTGCCGCCGTCTCATGATCGGCCGCCAAAAAATCTATCGCGTCGCCTGCATCGACATCGATCATGTCGCCGAGAGAAAGCACCTTGGAAAAACCTATCGCATGATCGCATGCCCAGTCGAGAAGCGAACTGACGATGGCCCCCGATTGCGAGATTAGACCGATTTTTCCACGCTCCGCGGCAGTCAGGACAAAACTCAAATTGAGCTTCGCATCGGGGAGAATGAGGCCGACGATATTAGGTCCGAAAATGCGCAGACCATAGGGCTTTCCTGCCGCCAGTACGTCCTGCTTAAGCTCGTTTTGAAGGTTTCCGGTGACGATGGCTACGACTTTCGTTCCCTTTCGACCGAGCTCCTGGATAATGGAGACCACCGTGTGCGCGGGCGTTGCAATGACGGCGATATCGGGGGCATTCGGCAACGCAGCGACATCGGCAAAACACTTCAGTCCGAGGACAGACCCGTACTTGGGGTTGACAGGCCATACGTCTCCCAAAAAGCCGCCTTCAATGACGTTCCGGAGGATTTTGAAGCCGATGGCATCCTCCCGTACCGACGCGCCGATAATGGCAACCGATGTTGGATGCGCCAGCACCGCGAGATTGTTGATCGACATCCGGTGGCTTTCCTCTGGGTTAACGATAGACCAGAACGGGTATGTGGGCTCCGGCAATCACACCGGCGGCAACGCTTCCCAATAGCAATGAGGACAAGCCGCTTCGCCCATGTGATGCCATCGCGATCAGGTCGCAATCCAGACTTTCAGCGGTATCGACGATGGTCTTGGCAACATCGTTGCCCTTGATGACCAGCGTCTTGCAAAGGACGCCCTTGTCCGAAGCCTTGACCTTCTGCTGTGCCAGCATCGCACCGCAATTCGAAGCGGCCGTCTTTTCGTGTTGCTGCTGTTGATACAGATACTCGCTGCTATCGACGGCGAGCATGCGGAAGGGTTCGGCGACGGCCAGCAACGTGACCTCGGCGTTCATTTCAGCGGCAAGTGCTATCGCCTGGCCCGCCGCCTGCGAGGCAATTTTGGATCCATCGGTTGGAACCAGGATATGTCTGAACATCGATAGCCTCCTAGCTGAGCTTGCGGCGGACCGTCAAAGATCCGTCGACATCGACCGGCCGTTTAGCCGCCGACTTGCGGGAGAGGCCCCTTAACAACTGCAATCGGCTGCTTAGCTCGGCCGTGGCGGTCGGACGTCGCGCAAAACCGCTTGTCACATTTGCGCGACATGCTTTAGTGCCCCCAGAACACGGGCAGTTTTGCAGTTTCCAGCATCGTGCGGGTAACACCTCCGAAAACGAACTCGCGAAAACGAGAATGGCCATACGCTCCCATGACGACGAGATCGGCACGAACGTCAACCGCATGCTGGGCAAGCATCTGCGCGACACCCTTGCCTTGGCTTGAAAGCACGTCGACAGAGACTGAAACTCCATGTCGCGCAAGATAGGCCGCGACATCAGCCCCTGGCTCCTCGCCGTTCGACGAAGCCCTCTCTACGGGATCAATCATGGTCACATGAACTTCTTCCGCCGTTTTCAGCAACGGCAAAGCCTGCCGCACTGCACGGGCCGCTTCCATGCGAGAATTCCATGCCACCAATACCGACCGGGGCGCTATCGTCGCCGGTTGATCGGCGGGATTGAAAAGCAAAGCCGTCGGCGACTGGAAAAGCGCCCCATCGATCACGCGCTTGGTGAATTGAAAGTCCGCGGCCGCTTGTGCGCCAACAAGCACCAGATCGGCATAGAGGGCATGCTGGGCAATATCCTCGTCCGCCCACGCATATTCCGTGTACAGGTCTTGCACATCGTAGGATAGGCCGGACTGCTCGAGGCTGGCTTTGGCAATCTGCACCGCGTCGGCCAGTTTTGTAAGATCGCCTTCCCGCTCTTCCAGCCATGCTGCGGAAACGACTTCGCCGAAACCGCCGATCGGCGGTGGAGCTGCCATCGCAACGACCAGAACTGTGAGATGCGCCTCCGCCGCCTGACACAACGCAATAGCGTTTTTAAGGTCCTTCTCCAAATGGGTCACCCCGATAGGGGCAAGGATAGTCCTGAAATCCATCGCCTGATCTCCATGTCCAAGCACGAGCATTAGATCTCCATATTGCGATGTTCGTTTCGAACGCGCCTTGATCGACGTCAACTTTCCATCTCAATTCGCCAGCCCGGCACGATTCCGAGCGCTTGCGATGTTTTGATCAAGGACAATGCGGGTAAGGCCGCCTACCGGCAGAGTTTCTTTCGGCGGAATTGTCTCAACGGAAGGAGACTCAAATGCTTCGAACGATCATCATCGCCCTGGCCGCTCTTGGAATCGCTTACGCGAGCGTCGGTTCAGGCCAGAATTCTACAAACGCCGAACAAAAAGAACACGCGAAGAAGGTGGAGAAAAAGCCTCGCCTCGGATATGAGGATCCCTATTTCCCTCCGGCGAAGGGCCACGGCTTTTAACAGAACGACCTCGCATGCATGGCGCAGGTGTTAAGCCCTTGGGCGAGACGACTGACGGCCTCAAGTCGCCCGAGCCTCTCTGCGTGCAAGCCAGATTCCGGGCGCCATCGGCAACCAGAATGTGAGTCCGCGGAAGATAAGCGTTGCCGCAAGCGCAGTTTCGACCTGCACGCCAAAAAGATGCAGTAAAGCGACGCAAGCCCCTTCGAAAGAACCAAGGCCGAGAGGTAGCGGCGCAAGCGTCGCTATTACGGATGCAAGGACGAAGCCGATGAAGGCAGCAACTGGAGAAATTGCAACGCCAATAGATCGCAATGTCAGCCACAGCGTTACGACGTCAAGCATAAATATGGTCGACTGCAAGACGAAGGATTTGGACAGAACCCTCCAGTCTTTCACAATATCGCGCCTTATCGAAGGCATGACGTCGTATAACTGCTCCGCAAACGACCATCCGTTTGTGAATTTTGAAAAAATCCGGCCATGAGATCGGATCATGAGCAGAAGCGACCCGCTGATAGTAATAATGATGAGAGCAAATAGTATGGCCATCGAAAGCCATGCTCTACTGAAGTCGCCGTACCACCAGAGCAATATGAAGGCAGATATTGCCATAAGCAGATAGGCACCATAGTAGGATAAGGTTGCAACCAAGAGTGCTGTTGCCGCGATTGGGCCAGGAACAGACCGGTGAAGAAGACCGTGCATGACCATGATGCTGCCGCTCAAGCCACCGGTCGGCAAGGCTTGGTTTGCAAACAATTCCACGATTGCAAGACCAAGAAGGTCGAATGTCTTCTCGCGTAAGCCGGCCTTTACCAGGACAGAAGCCCAAATGGCGGCTGCGCATGCATAGGTCGTCGACTGAAGCAGGAATGCGGCGGCGAGCCAAAGCGGATCGGCCGACATGAATGCCGCGGCAAAAAGCGTGATGTCGCCACGATCAAGAACCAGAGTGACAAGAACGACAAGAAGGAGGATGCCGATCATCCAGCTGACCACGATACCGAACACGCCTTTCCTTTCGCGAAGCGACGTGAACTGGCGATCCGGCTTCCCAGCCGCACCCGGTTCGGGCCGATCAATCATCGAAGGCTCCTTTCAGCGCTATGCCGTCACGCTTTCAGGTCCGGTTCTTTCATTTTGAGTGCTGCCGCGCCGCAACGGCGTAAAATCGGCGGGAGTAATCGTCTCGCGGTCGAGCAGGAGCTTTGCGCCGGCCCGCAAATCATCGATATGCGCCGACAGCATGGTCTTGGCAGCCCTGTAGGCGGTTTCGATCATGTCACGCACGGCGACGTCCACTTCTCTCGCCGTCGCTTCAGAATAGTCCCGTTCATGGACCTCCGGATGATCTTGCGCCAGCCACTGAAGCCGCTGCGGTTCGAGAACGGCTTGGCCGACCGGGCTCATTCCAAATCGGGTAACATATTGCCGAGCTATGTCGGTCGCTTTCGCCAGATCGTCCGCAGCGCCGGTCGAGACCTCGGCAAAGATGATCTCCTCTGCGGCCCTGCCTGCGAGCAGCGCAACCATACGCTCCTGCAATTCGCTCGAGGTGATCAGAAAGCGATCTTCCGTGGGGCGCTGCAAGGTGTAGCCCAGGGCTCCGATCGAACGCGGTATGATCGAAACCTTCTGGACGGGATCGGTTTTTTCCAGTAGGGCCGCCGCCAGCGCGTGTCCCATCTCGTGATAGGCGACACGTTCCCGCTCCCTAGCGTTTAACAGGCGGCCACGCCGTTCGGAACCGGCGACGATGCGTTCCACCGCCTGCGTGAAATCGTCCGCGGTCACCATATCGGCATTCCTGCGGGTTGCACAGATTGCCGCTTCATTGACCAGATTGGCGAGATCGGCGCCGGTGAAGCCGGTCGTAAGACCGGCGATATCGTTGATCCGGACGCCGGGGGCCATTGCTATTTTCCTTACATGGACGGCGAGTATTGCGGCCCGCTCCTTGAGATCCGGCCGGTCGATGACGATCTGTCGATCAAATCGACCAGCGCGCAACAAAGCCGCATCGAGAATTTCCGGTCTGTTCGTCGCAGCCAGCAGAACGATGCCGACGCTCGGATCGAAACCATCCAATTCAGAAAGAAGCTGATTGAGCGTCTGCTCCTTTTCGTCATTGCCACCCAAACTGCCAAGGCCGGTGCGCGCGCGTCCCAATGCGTCGAGCTCGTCTATAAAGATGATGCACGGAGCCGTTGCCCGGGCCTGTTCAAACAGATCTCGCACCCGAGCGGCTCCCACACCTACAAAAAGCTCTACGAATTCCGACCCGGAAATTGAAAAGAAAGGCACGTCCGCCTCCCCTGCCACGGCACGGGCCAAAAGAGTTTTGCCGGTGCCCGGAGGACCGACGAGCAGGACGCCTTTCGGAACGCGGGCGCCGAGACGGCCATATCTATCCTTCTCCTTGAGGAACGAGACGACTTCCTTCAATTCCGCCTTGGCTTCGTCGACGCCTGCCACATCCTCGAACGTTACGCCTGTTTTGCGCTCGAGATAGACCTTGGCTCGCGACTTTCCGATCTGGATGAGCCCTCCCATGCCCTGCCTTTCCGCCATGTTTCGGAACAGAAAGAACCAGACGCCGGCAAACAGCAATATGGGAAGAATCCAGGAAAGAATTATCGAAAGAAGGCTGCTGTTCGATCCGCCCGATACCTGGACGCCGGCCTTTTCGAACGCGGCCGCGGCCGCGGGGTCGACGCGGTTGCTGACGAACTCGGTTTTTCCGTTCTGGGGCTGCTTGAACACACCCTCGATCATCGTTTCGGTCAAAGTGACCGATTGTACCTTGCCGTCGGCGACCAGCCGCATAAGATCGCTGTAGGAAACTTCCTGCACGTTGCGCGCAGCCAGCCAAAACTGGAAGATGCCGAGCAATACCATGGCCACGAAGAGATAGCCGATATTGAACCTATGCTTCTGTTCCATCCGTCTCTCCACCGCAGATTATTTTTACTGTCGCACTCCCTGGCTTCGGGCGCTTTGACGATGATCAAGACGGGCGAATTCGGCACCCGCCCGGCACCTTTTCCGCCGGGAGCAAGGCCTTCTCAAATTCCCTCTGCGATGCAGGCCGGAACTGGCTTTTCCGGTTGAAGATGGTGCAGAATTTCGCTCACGAGATCGTCAGTCCGATGCGCAGCGTTCAGCTTGTTCCAGTCCACCGGGGTTACTTCCTTCGACAGTTGCTTCGAAAGCACGTCCACCGTCGCGTCCGATACGCCTCCCTTACGCGTCTGGACACGCTGCCAAAGCAGGGCTGGGTCCGCATCCAGCCAGAAGCCGGAAAATGCGCACCTCTTCTCCGTTGCCGCGAACTCGAGCAGCTTGCGATTTTCGACCCTGTCGAAGACCGCGTCGGCGACTACGGCGCCCTCCTGCGCGAGAATGACCCGGGCGCGCCATGATATTTCCCGGTAGACCCGAACCGAAACTTCGGGGTGATACGCACTTTGAGGCAGATGTGTTTCCGGAGGCACATCATACAGGGATTTGCGGATGCGATCGCTTTCGATGACGCGGGCGCCGGGCGGCACCCCCACATGGGGCGCAAGCGCTTCGGCGAGCGTTGACTTACCCGATCCGCTGAGCCCGCCAATCGCGACAAGGCTTGCCCGCGGCAGCTGAAGGAGATTGCCTGCCAGCACGAAATAGGAGCGGGCTTCGGATGCAAGCGCCGCTCCGCGATCGCCGAGCTCCTCCGCCTGGGTGGCGACGACGTGGGCGCGCACGGCAGCGCGCACCGCCATAAAGAACGAAAGCGCGGCGAAACCGTCGTCTTCCCCGGTTTCATCGAGATATCGGTTCATGACGAGATTCGCAAATTCGGCATGTCCCCGATACCAGAGGTCCATGAGCAGAAAGGCCAGATCATATAAGATATCGCTGGTGGCAATACTGTCATTGAACTCGATGCAATCGAACAGGCAGGGTTGGCCATCAAGGAGGAAAATATTGCGCAGATGCAAATCTCCGTGACAACGCCTGACTTTTCCCGCAGCTCCCCGCCTGTCGAGCAAATCGGAAAGCGCGGCAAGCCGCTTGTTGAAGCGGATCGTCAACTCCTCGACTTCTTTTCCGGAGAAGACGTGACTGGCGGCAAAACCCGCCTCATTGATCTTGAGGACATCAGCCATATTGGCCGCGCCGCCGCGATCGCGGATGATCGGCGCCTGGCGGTGAAACTGCGTGACGGCCCTTGCAAGCGCCGTCATCATCTCTGGCGTCAATCCGTCGGACTGCGCTACACGGTCAAGCAGAAGCGACTGATCGAAACGCTTCATTTCGACAATGGTCTCGATGACCGGTCCTTCGCCATCGATGGCGAGTTCCCCGTCCGCAGCTTGCGTAACCGTGCGAACGGCAAGATAGATTCCAGGCGCGGTCGGCCCGTTGAGCTCGATTTCCTTCAGGCAGGCAGCGCGCCTCTTGTCCACGGTGGAAAAGTCCACGTAAGGCAGTAGAACGGCCCGCTTCATCTTGTAGGCGTGATCCCCGGACAAAAATATTCTGGAGATGTGCGTCTCCATCGTCTGCACCGGATCACCATGCTGCGAAAGAGCGCGCTTGAGAAAGGATGTGACCTTGAATTGGTCTTGGATGATCATCGGCCGGCCCCGCATATGGTTTCTGTGAAGTAAAACTGAAGCCGGCGGCGCTTTGTTTCATTGATGCGCATCAATGAAACAAAGCGTATGTCGATAATGATCGCAGGGGCGTCGATCGCAGGTGCAAAGGAATGCAGCCCGCTTCGCGACAGCGACTGGCCGAGGCCCTGATCCCGATCGTCCGAAAGGCGGGAGAACGAAGGAATTTATCGCTTTCGCGCAGGCGCATAGATCAGGCCGATCGTGGGACATCCGTCTTAGGACAGGTGCTTGTCGAGGCGACAGGAGGCTTGTCCTGCGTTCCGACGGAGCGCCCTTCCAGGAAGATAAGCGCGAGGCGCTCAGGATCGACGGCGTCATTGCCGCAAGCACGCCGCAACTTGCAGCGCAGATCATCAATGCCGCGTGAACCATCCTTGCTTCCGCGAGGAAGCAATTGAGCCATGTCAATGTCAACACCGAACACTGTCGTAATGTGCGTTCGTTCGAGGTATTAACAGAGGAGATTGTCTCATGGACGATATCACACTTCGCCAATTAATCCTGGATGAGCTTGAGTTCGAACCAAGCATCGATGCAGCCAATATCGGTGTTACCTCCGACAACGGCGTCGTTACTCTTTCAGGCCACGTTTCCACCTATGCCGAAAAAGAGGTTGCAGAGCGGGCGACGCGGCGCATCAAGGGTGTCAAGGCGATTGCTGTGGGTATTGAAGTCCGCCCCGCAGGGGCGCACCGGACGGCCGACGACGAAATCGCCAAACGCGCCGTCAATACCATCGGCTGGCATGTCACTATCCCGAAGGATGCGGTTCAGGTGAAGGTCCAGAATGGTTGGGTGACGCTCAATGGACGAGTGGAGTGGCAATATCAGAAGAACGCCGCGGCAGGCGCCGTGCGGGATCTGTCCGGCGTCGTCGGCGTTTCCAACCTGATCGAGGTAGCTCCTCGCGTCAGCTCGTTCGACGTCAAGAAACGTATCGAGGACGCCTTCCGGCGGGACGCGGAAATCGAGGCGCATGCCATCAACGTCAACGTTACCGACGGCACGGTGACGCTGCGCGGCAAAGTCAAGACCTGGGCGGAACGTCAAGCTGCGGAACACGCTGCCTGGTCGGCTCCGGGCGTGCGAACCGTAGAAGACCACCTTTCGATCGGCTGAGCCCGGTCGCCGGGCAGCCGGTGCAAGGCTGCTCGGCATTGATTGACTGGCCGGATGCCATTTCACCCCTGGAGCGTGATCATGAAGAAGGTTGACGACGATTTACCAGCTTGGCCATTGACCATACCACCGGAAAAAGTGTGCTTTTTCATAATGAAGGCTCGCCAATTCGATGGCAAGGACGCCTGGAGCAACGAAGGATCCTCTTCCAATCCGTCGGATGACGCCATGATCGACGTTCTGGAAGACGGCGCGGACGACCCGGTTCAGGAGGAAATCCGCAGTGCGATTTGGGCGCTCAGCATTGACGAGCAAATCGACCTTGTCACCCTGGTTTGGCTCGGACGAGGTGACGGAACTGCGCTCGACTGGCAGGAAGTGCGCGACACCGCAACAGAGGCGCATAATGGCCGCACGGCTGACTATCTCATCGGCACGCCGTTGCTTGGAGATTATCTTGAAGAAGCGCTGTCAATGTTCGGCCAGTCCTGCAAGGCGCTCGAAAGCAGCCATTTGTAAGGCCGGCGCTCCGCGGTGAACATCGGGGCGCCCAAATCTTCCTTCCTGCGGCAAACATTGCGGGCATCTCGATGCACCGTTCCGCAGGTCGCAGGGCATGAATGCGCGACCTTTGCGGATACGCTACCGAGAGTCGGCTGGGACAGGCCTGAAAGACCTCCGGCGCCACAGACGACAAGATCGGGATTTTCATTATGGATGAGTTTCGTGATCTCCTCCGCCGCGCCACCGTCCAGGTGAGCCCGGCGGAACGCATGAACGGCTCGCGTCCCCTCTTTGCTTCTTGTCAATGCAGAGCCTTTTCCTCGCCGATATCCTGCCGTTCTTCCAAGGAGGACGATGGAAATGCGCACAATCCCACTCATATGGATCCCTGGTATTCCTGGCGGAGCAAGATGCTTGCCCCATCTCCCCTTGAGGCATCAGGCAATCATCGCGCTGTCGGCAGCTCTGACCGTCCTTGTGGGTTGCTATCCAACGCATGCAACGTCTCTGACGCTCCCCTCGTTGGCGCCTATGTTGGAAAAAGTCATTCCAACCGTCGTCAGCATTTCCGTTCGCGCGCCTGCGACGTCCAGCGATGCCGCCGGCGCGACATTGCCTCAGGCGGATGGATCGCAGGAATCCTCCGTAAACGCCGTGCCCTTCACGCGGATTTCCCAAACCGTCGGCGCAGGCGTCATCGTCGATGCCGGCAATGGCTATATCCTCACGAACAACCATGTCGTTGAGGGAGCGACCGACATCAAGGTCGCGGTTGCCGACGGTTCCGCCTATAAGGGTTCCGTCATCGGCTCAGACGCGGAAACGGACATCGCCGTCGTTCAGATCAAGGCGTCGGGCCTGACGGCTGCACGGCTTGGCGACTCGAGCAAGCTGCGCGTCGGTGACTATGTGGCAGCGATCGGAAATCCGTTTGGCCTCGGACGAACAGCGACATTCGGCATAGTCAGTGCGATCGGTCGGGCAGAATTCGGAGTGGAAGGATATCAGGACATCATACAAACCGATGCTTCGCTCAATCCCGGCAATTCCGGCGGCGCCCTTGTCAATCTCAAAGGTGAGCTCGTCGGTATCAATAGTGCCATCATCGGTGCTTCGGGCGGCAATGTCGGTATCGGCTTTGCCATCCCCATCAATACTGCGCGGGATATCATGCGGCAACTGATAACCAACGGCGAAATTCGCCGTGGTCAGCTCGGCGTTGAGGTCCAGAACAACGATCCGGACATCGGAAGAGCCATTGGGATCAATGCATCCGCCGGAGCGTTGATCAGTGACGTTATATCCGGATCCCCGGCGGCAAGCGCCGGGATGAAGCCCGGGGATGTCATTGTCGCCGTCGATGAAGTCCCGATCAAAAGTGCCACCGAGCTGCACGCAAGAATAGCATCCCTTCCTCCCGGCGCATCCGTACGGATCTCGCTTGCGCGTCCTTCGGGAAGGGTTGATCTCCACACGACACTGAGTGCGGAATTCAAGGGCGACCAGGCGGCAATCTCAACCGAAGTGGAGGGTCGCGGATTGCTCGACGGCATCACTCTCGAAAAGCTCAGCCCCGACTCCGATGCGTTTGGCAAAGTCGAAGGCGCGCTTGTGTCATCCGTGATCGACAGCAGCAAGGCAGCCGGTGCCGGCTTGCTGCCTGGTGACGTCATCATCAGCGTCAACCAGCATCCGAGCCCGACGCCTCGCCTGGCTGCGGAACTCTCGCAGGGGTCTGATGAATTCGTGCTCCTGGGCATCTTCCGCGACAGCCACAAGCGCTTTCTCGTTGTGAAATAGCGCTGCGCTCCATGTGAACTGCAAAAAAAGCCAGCCGAAAGACTTGCCGTGCTTCCCGGCAAGATCGGGCTTCGTTTTCCACCAGGTCTTTAACGGCGCCCCCGAATAATTGCGGCGTGGACCTGCGCGTCGGTTTCTGCGACCGAGCGGCAGCGAACACCCAGACGCCGCGCATTCGCCTCCGCTTCAGCCAGAAGTCTTGCTGCCTGCATATAGCCCAGATTGTCCGGGCCTTCCTCGCTGCGCACTGGAGCCTGCGATTATCGATCACTTGGGTGAGAACCCGCTTGCAATTTACGTCCTAACCGAGCGGAATGTTACTGCAAATATATTTTTCCGTTTTACTGAAGCTTTTCTTCTTCAATACTGATTTCTGAAAGTTGCAATGTTTCAGTTTAGGTTAATTCTCCCAAGGGCAATATACGCCTGAAAGAAATAACCTAAGTTGGGATAGCCCCTGCCACGCATGCGGAAATTGTATTTCGGTTGAGAGGAAACCAGAGTAGTGTTTCGTGTCTCCTTTTTCAGTTCTTGGAGCTAGATCATGCAAAATGAGGCCCTTCGGGTAAACAGGGAAGTTGTCGTTGACCGCCGGGAGCGGTTCAAGGCGCGAGTCGAAGCCATTAAAGGTGGCGAGCGGATCTTCGCACTCCATCTTCCAGCAGAAGAGTATATTGAGATAACGCCGAACGACATTGTCCGTTATCGATGGATGATTGAACTGTGCGATTTCACTATCCATCTTCTCGATGCCTTTGCGGAGACCGAATTGGATATAGGATCCCACGTCGTCGATCTGCGCGGCAAGGAACACTAAACGGGAGGGTTCAGGCGCAATCTGAACCACGTCCCCATTGATTGCGAAGTAAATCTGAAGCACGATACGCGTGTGCCAATCGATGAAGATGAACGCCCGGTCTCCAAGCGGGACCACGCCACCCGCTCCCGTGGCCGCGACCGACACATTTTAAACGCCCCGCCGGCTCCTCGATAGGGAGAGAAATTATGGAAGACCGCTTGTCATCATGCCTGGCAGGCTCTTTCGTCACCTGCCGCTAACGATCCGGCAAGGTCGGCAACCGCGTAATCAGCCAATCTGACGCGACCAATCGGCCCTGTAACTTGTCTGCTCCATCAAACCGCGGGATGGACATGATCTGCCTTCGGCTATTTGGGTTTCGTTTTTGACATTACTCAAAGCGCGCAGCTTGTTCTTCGGCCCATACTGACCATCAGTTTGTCGCCAATATTAACAATGGAAGCAACTCGGAGGAATAAAATGCCGCTCAAACTCGTTACGGGTATGATGAAATCATCCGGCAACGAAGCCCTATTGGTCATGGACTCGGGTTCCATGAACAAAATCGTTCTTGTCACGAAGCAGGCACTTCTCGATATGGCAAATCCGCCGCGGTGCGACGAGAGCCGCCTGCAGGAGTATATCGGCGTGTTCGGCGAAATTGCCAGCACGAAGTATGATCTCGGTGAAATCAGGCCAGATGGACGTGTCTGGATCACCTCCAATGACGTGGCGAAATGGCGAGAGCTTCATTAAAGGCGCCTGATTGCTTCTCCGGAACACGGTTTGGCGCAACGGCACTATCAATCGCTGGATTTTTCGAAGCGAAGCTCGAAATCGTCAACCAAAGTGAGATGTATGATGGCTACCCCTCTTTTGCACTTTCATGGCGCGGCTGGTTCGGTAACCGGATCTTGCTTTCTGCTCGACCGTTCCGGCATCCGCATCTTGATCGATTGCGGAATGTTCCAAGGATCGAAGACCGAAAAAGAACTGAACTATCGCGCCTTCCCTTTCGATGCCCCGGCGATACACTCGGTCATCCTGACCCATGCCCATATCGATCATTCGGGCCTTCTGCCAAAGTTGACCAAAGCGGGTTTCCAGGGGCCGATCTACTGCACAGCTCCGACTTTGGATCTTTGCGCGATCATGCTGCAGGACTCCGCCCACATCCAGGAAGCAGAAGTCGAACAGCTGAACCGCCGACACAAATCCCGATCCGATCAGCCCATCGAGCCGATCTATACGGTCGCCGATGCACAGGCTGCAATGACACAGTTCCATTCGGTGCCCTACAAAGAATGGCATGAGATCGAGGGGGGCATCAGGTTTCGCCTTTGGGATGCAGGCCATCTTCTCGGCTCGGCATCCGTTGAAATCGAAATGACCGCCAACAATGAAACAATGCGTATCCTGTTTTCCGGCGACATCGGACCGCAGCACAAGTTATTCGAAGCGGTTCCGGACGCTCCGAGTGGCATCGATTACCTTATCTGCGAAACGACTTATGGCGACCGAGAAAGAGAAAACGTATCGCAGCAGGCTCGCCGCCATCAACTTCGCCAGATCGTGAAAGAGGCTAGCCGTCCGAACGGTGCGCTGCTTATTCCGTCATTCGCCGTCGAACGCACCCAGGAGTTGGTGGCCGATCTCAATACGCTAATGGATGCCAACGATCTGCCGCGGATTCCGATCATCATAGATTCGCCGCTCGCATCGCGCGCCACTGCCGTTTTCAAACGAAATGCACGAAACATGCTGAATGGCGACCTTCTCATTCGCGCATTGGATGGAAAAAACGTGCGCTTTACCGAGACGGTCGAGCAATCGAAAGCACTCGACCTCATTCGCGAATTCCATATCGTTATCGCAGCAAGTGGAATGTGCGAAGCCGGCCGCATAAGACACCGCCTCAAGAATTGGCTCTGGCGTGAGGAGGCCACAATTTTGCTGGTTGGCTTCCAGGCCGCCGGCACATTGGGCCGCATCCTGCAGGACGGTGCCAATACCGTGAAGATTCAGGGCGAGCAGATTGCGGTTCGAGCAACGATAAAATCATTCGACGCTTACAGCGGTCACGCAGACGCCACCGAGCTCGACGACTGGATTACCGCACGAATGCCGGTCCGAAGCGGGCTCTTCCTCGTGCACGGCGAACCGAAGGCGACCGATCAATTCATGCGCAGACAGGCCGGGCGCAAGTCCATGCCGGCGATTTTGCAACCGAAGCTCGACGACATCTATCGCCTGACCAAGGATCGCGCTGTTGCCGTTTCGACGGCAGCTCCGCCCCCCAGGTTGAAAGCCGATGAGGTCGGACATTTCGATTGGCACAACGACTACCAATCACTCGTACTGGATTTGGACGAAAAACTGCGTGACGCGGCAGACCAGAAACGGCGGGCCGTCATACTGCGGCGCGTTAGAGAGGCTCTTCACAGCGACGACCGCTAAGCTGGAATGTAGATCAAGCTCGCCATGAAAACGTCCAGGTAATTGCCACCTGTTACCGTCAAGCATCGCCGCTTCGGCGAGAAACCGCGGCAGGCGGCGGTTTCCTGTCTGACCGCAGCCATTGAGATCTCTCCCGCAATAGCGCTCTGAGCTTGGCGGTAATGTGCGAATTCAAACGGAATTCAAGTATTTCCAAGACCTTTGCCACCAGCTTGCGGCTTTCAGCCTCACCGCAATTCAGGCGCGTTCCGACCCCGGCAAGGACGTGATCGGCGGGATGCAGGCCGGATCCAACGGCTGTCGGATGCCAGCTCTCGTAGAAAATCCCACGAAGAAGCACTGGCAGGTGGTTCGCCAACTCGCTGTGATCCTCGACTGCCATTGAATCGCGCAGGGCATGCAGCCCGGCCCTTAGAATCTCGTAGGCTTCCCGCTGTTCGCAACCGAGACGGTCGGCCAGTTCGCAGACCCAGATACTCGCCTGCTGCGCCGCATCAGGGAAGGTGCGTGAAGGGATATAGCTCATTGAAGCCTCCATTCCTCGAGGATAGTGAAAACGTCTGCTTTGCAACGCAACGTCGATCTGGCTCAGGCCCGAGCGATCCAATTGTCACCTTTTTTGACATAGTGCTTCTTGACAGCGGCCCAAGCAACCTGATGAGCAATTCGTTCCCGCTGATCACCTCGGGCGGCATAGGTAATCCAGGCATTGTTGAATGCAGCGTGGTAAATCTCCTGGGCATGGAGTGGCAAATGCCGATGAACTGCGACAGGTAATTGAACGAGCGATGTATAAGGCACGACTTCACTTCCTCCATATTTTCCGCTTGTTCATCGAAGGATGTTTGATCAGCTATCGATGCTTGTCTGCGAGAAATAGGTGACGACGACATGCTCGAAGTAGTAGGTATCCATCCGTTACCGTTCTCCTGTATGACCAACCTTGCTCAAGGCCCACATCGTCGTAATGAATACAATGCCTCCACTCAAAAGAAGATTGAGTACTGCAGCAGATTCGACCTGAAAACCCAGCAGCCAAGGTGATATTACCAGCCACCCAGCGAGCAGGATTTCAATCCAGACTTCCCATCGCTGAGATGTCAGCATTGTCATGACACTTAAAATCATCAGAGCCGCGCCACTGATCAAAAGGTTCCAGACTTCTGCCCCCACCGGAATTGTGCCATTGGTAAAGTAGCCCAATAGCCACGGCGAAACGAAAAGCCATGCTCCTATCATAAGCGTGATGACGTTCTGCCAGTGAATATTTTTCATGATCGCTACTCCCGGCTTAAAGCAAAATACTGCTGATAAAACCCGGAGGGCGCATTGCGCAGGATCAAAATTGGAGCGATACGCCGGTCACATTGATTGAATGCCTACCGCAATCTCCCTCTCGCCGTTTTCGACTTCTCGACATCTCGGCGAGGGGCAACGATGTTGGTATAACCGAATTTCGCTCTCTTCACGTCGGCCAATGCGAACCGCCTGGGTTCGTGACCCCGAAATTCGTGCAAGTTGCCCAACCGCACCGTTTCGGCGCATACCGGAAGGGTTCACCGCCGACCGTCATCCGCAACGAAAGCCTCAAGCCGATCGAGAAATGGCCGCTGGGCTGGAATGATCTTTGCACGGGCTTGCGCAAGGGGAAACCATTCTGCCCGATCGATCTCGGGGAAAGATTGCCTGCGATGAGTATGTGGCGGCCATTCCATTTCAAATGGTTGGCTCACCAGGCTCGCGACGGAAAAGTCGCCTTCCATCGCGAAAGCGGTGACGAGTTTGCCGCTTCGTTGACGGATTTGACCGAGCGGGTGAAGCTCGGGCGCTGACAGCCATCCCGTCTCTTCTGTAAACTCCCGTCTGGCAGCCGCATCGGAGGCTTCTTCGTTGGAATGCTCTCCCTTCGGAATAGACCATGCGCCCAGGTCGCGGTTTTGCTAAAAAGGCCCTCCCGGGTGAACCAAAAGAACCTCGATCTGACCGTGGTCGAGGCGATAAGCCAGGATACCTGCGCTCTGTCTCCCCATTCTGCACTCCTTCGATCACCTTGCTGCATCGAGCGTCAGATCGGCATCCCGCATATTGCATCGAACATTAAATTCCCCTGATAAAACTATCCTTCTCAACCGAAGGAATATCGACCGGAAGCCATACTTGATCGAAATCAAGCAAGCATGATCCTCATTGCGCTAAAATTGTCTTGTTTGCAGTGGGAGATTACCATGCACGAACCACGGTGGCAAAACTGGCTAGGTCTTTTCCTCGGTGTCTATATACTTGCGATGCCCTGGGCTCTTCCGAACATGTTCTCGCTCGCTCCGGCATCATTGACGACGGATATAGCTGGATTGGCGGCCGGATTGATAATTGCAGCCGTCTCTCTGTTCGGCATTATCGATCCGGAAATTTGGATTGATTGGCTGAAATTTTTGCTGGGTCTGGGCCTCCTCGTCACACCGTGGCTGCTTCGCTTCAGCAACGACATATTTTTCACCTGCAGCTTTGTTTTCGCCGGGATGTTTCTGATCGTTGTAAGTGGACTGGCTTTTGCCTCGAGGCGTCCGAAGGTTGGAGGCGATTAGCTGAACTGTGTGCTCATCTGCACCGATGTCGTCGTATCAGCGCCATTCGATCTACTGGACGCGAATCAATGTCCGCGCTGCCCCTGATGATGAGGTTGCCAGACTCACACCAGGAGGATGCAGCCAACGATACCAGATAAAGAAGCAGCTCTTTCTTCAAGCTGCGGTGTTGCTGTCCTCAAACAGCGTGCGAGTCTGCTTTTGTGTATTTCTGACCGTTTCCGATGCGATTTTTGAGTTCATCGCAACAAGCTTGCTCATTTCGGCAGCATATTCGCTCGTCGTAGTCTGCATGTATTTGGAAACCACATCAAGCGTGGTTTTCAGATCGGCACTGTCAGCCAGGTCGCCCGCCAGCATGATGTCCTGCTCGAAACGATGTTTGAGAAAGGACAATGCTTCGATCTGGTAACGGAAGAAGGCCTTGAATGCCTGGGCTTGCATGCCCGTTACGGCAAGCGCCATTTTCTGACCACCGTCCGTAAAAAGCGGCATCGGCACGGAGAAAAGAGGATGTTCGTTCGCATCGGTCATAATGTCGCGCTCCTTTCAAGCTTTCGTCCAACATAAACGATCGCCTGCTGCTGACATTGACGCGCATCAAAATCGACCGATGCAAAGGTCATGTGCTCCGCAGGCTGGTTGATCTGCCTCAATGAAATGGCGCAAGGGCAAGGCTATCGTGGGTCTTTGATTAACACTCAAAGACTGGATCGATACGATGTCTAGGAGAGAGCGCGGCAAATTAGGCGGGCCGTTCGGTTATGCGATTCCGTCTTTAAACGAGGTCGAAGGCAGAATGCTCGTCGCGCGAGTTGTGGCAACGGTCTCACTTCAGAGGCTTCTGAAGCATCATGATGGAAAAGGTAAGGCTGCACTTCTGGCCGCGTTTCGCCGTACGATCGAACGAAAAGTCAAGTACGCGAACTTCACCGAAGCCGACACCGTGGCAGCCGCGAAATATGCTCAAGGTCTGTTTGACGAGGCGCTTGCGCTGGCCAACGGGAACGGTTCCGTCGACAACCGGTAACTGCTTCCGTCAGCTGCGAAGTCATCGCGGCAATGGTTCATGGAGGTAAAAACGGGAAGGCATGCCACTCCACCCATTTCACATCCGGCGTGCTTCCTTGCAAAGGATTCGAACTCCGGCTGCTCAAGACAAGTGGAATTCCGGAACATCAAGACGCAGTCGCTGAATGACCGCCCAGAAATTCGAGGTGAATGCAATGAATGTTCAGCTGATGTCCTACGACGAGTGCATCGCATTCATAAAAAGACAATGGCTTGCGAGGATCGGTTGCGCGGATGAGAACGTGCCATATGTCATCCCCGTTCAATACTCCTACTCCGGTGACAGACTATACGTTTTTACGCTGCCTGGTAAAAAACTGGACATCATGAGAAGAAATCCTCGTGTTTGCGTTCAGATCGATCAACTGAAAAGCAAACATTCTTGGAAGAGCGTGATCGTCGATACCCGCTTCATCGATCTCAGCGGGGAAGAATGTCGGGAAGAAAAGGATCAGGCTTGGTCCTTGCTTGCGAAACGCACCGATTGGTGGGAGCCGGGCGCGTTGAAGCCGACCGGCAGGATCGCGGATAATCCCTCACACACACATATGTTTTTTGCGCTCGAAATCATCGATCTGAGCGGGCGGAAAACTGACGATTAGAAAGAGAACCCACGGACGAAACAATCAAGTGGACCTAACATGGGGAGTTCAGCCATGCTGAAAGCAAAAAAAACCGTTTCGAATGAGACGACCAGTACCGTGGCACCATCGATCGAGGAAATTATGGGGCACCTCCTGGTGCTCGACATGATTGCGGCGAGCGCCACCGTGAGATTGCTGCGCCTCCACGATGGCCAGGAGAAAGCGGAACTTACCGCCCAAATTCTCGACGAGATCGACACGACCTGCCGCAGAAAAGGGCTTCTCCTTCGCGATATAATGGATGCTCAAGACTACGCCAAAAAGCTACTTGGCGACGCCCAAGAGCAGGCCGACCGTCTTGATAATATAAAACATGGATATCTCGATCGAAATCAGGATTAGAATCTTCACGAGATGCGCTCCCGGCGCCATCGTCGAATTGAAGATACAACCTCCCCCAATGGACGGCGTCGCTCGCCAGTTCCCATGATGGCTCGCTTTCAGCACTCAAAACGATGATTGCCCGCGTCTGTGTCACAGGCCGAAAGGATAGGTCTCATCCTCGCTGGCGGTTACCTGCGTCGGCAGGGGGGTGACTGCGCTGGTCTTGTCGAACCACACGAAAGCATCGTACTGATCGGACAACGATGCGTAGCTATAGTGGCTCCAGCGCTCCGTCTCCGGCCGGTAGACAACTCCTATATAACGTTCAAGGCGTGGATCGGCCATGACGCGGCGAACATCGTCGTGTTGCCCGGCGCGAAGGTCGAGCAGGAAGCGATCGGCACCGACGCCGTGGAAGAGGGCCTCGAAACTACCGGGCCGAGACGGGCGCACTGCCTTTACCTCCATCGGCGCATCCCATTCCGACGCTGCAGCGACCGTTCCGGTATGCGTGCCGAAACCGATCAGCGCAGCATCCTGCCCATAGGCCTGTCTGCACAATTGGCCAATGTTCAGCTCGCCGCGCTCCATCCCCATATCCGTGAAACGGGCATCGCCGATGTGCGAGTTGTGTGCCCAGACGACCGCCTTCGACTTTGGACCTGCCCATGCGAGGATATTTTGCAGCGTGTTGAACATATGCTGATCCCGCTGGTTCCATGATTCATGGGCGCCATAGTACATTGCCCGGTAGTATCGCTCCGCATCCGCTACAAGGTGGGCATTCTGCATGGCGTCAAAGAACTCCGCACCATCCTTTTTTGCGTATTGGAACTCCTTCTGCAGGAGATCGACGAGCATCCGCGTCACGGGCTGTTCGCATAGCGCATATCCTTCGGTCAGCGATGCGCGGCCGTAGGCCGCCGGCTCTCGCGACCACGGCGACAGACAAGCGTAGCGCGCACGGGCGACTTGCGCCGCCTGCGGATCGACGCGATTGAGATAAGCGAGCACAACAGAAATCGAAGCCGTCATATTGTAGAGGTCGAGACCATAGAAGCCTACCTTGTTTGCCGGCGACTGATTGGCGTTGTGATCACGCAGAAACTCGACGAAGGCATCGACATCCTTATTGCGCCACATCCAGGTCGGGAACCGTGAAAATGGGGGCGAATTCATGGGCTGATGCGGCTTTTGCCTGATATGGCGGTCTATCGCGGCAGCGTCGGGCCAGTCAGCCTCCACGGTAACGATCGTGAAGCCATGCCGCTCGATCAGCCGGCGCGTGATGGCGGCGCGAGCCTGGTAAAATTCCGACGTGCCGTGCGAAGCCTCACCAAGCAGCACCACACGGGCATCGGAAAACCGATCGAAGGCGGTGGCGAATTCCGGATCATCCAATGACGGCAACCGCTCGGCAGCGGCCCGTAAGACGGCGGCCGCAGGAATCTGCTGTATGGGCTGTGGTCCTGCCGGCGCGGGCATTTGCCTGGACGTTGGCGGCGCCAGATGATGCTGGAACCATGCGCTCGCCATATCCGTCACGGTTTCCAACGCGCCGGGCTCCTCAAACAGATGTGTGGCGTTGGGAACTATCCTCAGCAGTTTGTCGCATGTCAGGGCAGCGAGTGCCTTGCGGTTCAGTTCAAGGACCTGCTGGTCGTCACCGCCGACAATGAACAAGGTCGGCGCTTCGACTTCGGCCAGTCGTTCTGCCGCAAGATCGGGCCGGCCGCCGCGCGACACCACCGCAGCTACGCGGTCGCGCAGTTCCGCAGCCGCCAGCATTGCCGCGCCGGCCCCGGTGCTCGCGCCAAACAAACCCAAGGGCAAGTCGGCAATGTCCGGTTCGGCGCCGATCCAGATCGCGGCTTCGAGCAGGCGCTCCGCGAGCAAGGGAATATCAAAGACGTTCCGGCGATCTTTCGCCTCGTTCTCCGTCAGCAAATCCAGAAGAAGGGTGGCGAAACCCTCGGCATTCAGCCTGTCGGCAACCGCAATATTTCGCGGGCTAAGACGGCTTGAACCGCTGCCGTGAGCGAACAGGATGATGCCGCGCGGGTCCGCGGGCACGCTGAGATCGCCGACCAGAGCGAGCGGTGGAACTGTAATCTGGCGTTTTATCGAGCCGGTGGCAGCCTGATCGGCACCGGCCCATCCCTGACGCAGCAGTCCGATCGTTTCTTCATCGGTCAGCTGATGAAAGTCCTGATAGAACGATCCCACCCCCTGAAAGCTCTTGGCAGGATGAAGGCATACTATCGCGTCGGCGTATCGACGCATTTCGGCGAGCGTTTCTGCCGGTGCGACCGGAATGGCGAGGATGACCTTGGCAGCTCCCTGATTTTTGACTGCGATGAGCGCGGCTTTCGCCGTAGCTCCCGTGGCAAGACCATCATCGACGATAATGGCGGTATGTCCGGCCGGGTTAATCTGCGCACGGCTGCCGAGATATGCCGCACGACGCCGTTCAAGTTCGGCAAGTTCGCGCTGTTTCGCGCGCTCAAGATAGATGTCGTCGGCCCGGCTCATGCGGCGGACGTCCTCGTTGATCACGGTTTGAGGGCTTGCACCGTCCACAATGGCGCCAAGCGCCACTTCGGGCGCGCCCGGCGCACCGATCTTGCGCACAAGAATGAGATCGAGGGGCGCATGCAGGGCTCGCGCGATTTCCAGCGCGACCGGCACACCGCCTCGCGGCAGCGCATAAACCACGGGGCGAACAGGATCGAGAGTGGCCAGGCGAGCCGCCAGTCGGCGTCCCGCATCGAACCGGTCCGAAAATTGAAAAGAGGTTCGCATCATGGAAGCATCATATCCTCCTGACGATCTATTGCCTTGACCAGGATCAAAGCCGCACGCCGCCAACTCGCGGTTGTCCCCATCGGTCTCCTGGCCGGTCGGAAACTATGTTCGATGTTGAGCCAGCGCAATCAAAGGATGCCCACCCTCATATAGTCTAGCGGTAACTAAAGGATGGAGCCTGCCATGAACGAACAACGTTGGCAGAATTGGCTGAGCCTCTGGCTTGGCCTATACATCATCGTTGCGCCTTGGAGCACACCTTACATCTTGGCGCCTACCTACACCACCCCGATTATCGATTTTGCGGAATGGTCCGCAGGCCTTGCGATCCTGATCGTGTCGCTCCTGGGGCTGCGTGCCCCTGAAATATGGAACGAATGGCTGAAGCTCGTATTCGGCGCTTGGCTTATCGCCGTGCCTTGGGTGCTCGGGTTCAGCGATGACGTCCCGTTTGCCTGTGATAACGTGCTGACCGGAGCACTTCTTGTGATGATCGGCGGAACGACGCTCGCGGCCATACGTCCGCATTTCGGCACGGACCTGTAGGAACGAAGGCATGAATCCCGCAAGCACTGGAAATGCGGCGAACAACCCAGCTTCGCCCGAGCATACACTCGAGTAAACCCGATTTTGAACTGCGGAAGCTTGAAGTGGCAGATGGAGACTTCGAGCGAACATGCGGCACCGTCTCCGCCGTGATCCCAACTGTTGTCACATCTTGCCAATCCGCCTTGCCTGGCTGTGGATAGGAGGCATTTCCTCAGGCCCATACCTCTCCTTGCCATAGATCGCTGGTTTCGTCCGCTCATTTGTCAGATGCCCAAGCAACTGAGCGAACCGCGCCAGCAAGCGCGCGGTTTCTACGAACATTCTGTAGGGCAAGACCGTGAAATAATGTCCTCGAGATCTGTGAAACCGGCGACGGCGTTCTCCTTGAATCTGGGAAGGAAATCCCAATTGCTGATCGACCGGAATGGGAAAGACGAAGGCCGATTTCAATCCGGCAAAGAATTCCAGATCGAACGCCAGATCGAATGGCAATTGCATGGGCAGGAGTTCGTCAACGAACCAAGCCGCAGCACGGCGATTGATGATGTAGGCGCCCGATCCCTTTTCACGAGTCAACGCAACGGCCAGGCTTCGATTTTTGGTCAGCTGAGAAAAGTTGAATTTTCGCCCGCGGCTGACCGTCGAAAGGCGCAGGATATCCCACTTTTCGTTTTGTTTGAGCGCCGCATCCATAAGCCCCCTGAAATCATCTGGAAACGTGAGATCGTCCTCCAGAACAAGAGCGAACTCGCTGTTCGAAGCGAGCAGCCGTCTCGCGCATTCGATATGGCTTAGATAACATCCGACTTCAGCCGGATTGCGCCAACGGCCATGCTTGAAGCGGAAGGCGAGTTCGTCGAAATCAGGCATTGGAAACTCTATGGCAGCGCCGTCGATAGCCGATACCCGTTCGAACCGAAAACCCATGCGCCACAATTTGTGCTGCATTGAAAGCAATCGATCGCCGGCCCGATCGAGATTGATCAGAAATACAGCCAACGACGCATCGCAACGCTTTGCATCCGTCATACACATCCACCTCAGAATTGGCGGCGCACCACCACACTGAGGGCAAGCATGTTGAACCCGACTTACAGGACGCTTACGAAATCCCGGCGGAAAGATGGAATCGGCCTCTATTCCGTGCCTTCATCCAACGACTCCTCTTAGACGTGCTGCGTAGGTAGATCCTCCAGCAAAAGTACCCGAGCTGCCGAATTTCAGGTTCGTGACAGTAAGCCACACTAGGTTGGCCCGCAGTTTGGCGAGTTGGTTTTCGCCGGCGGTGACGAGCTTTTTGAGCGAAGTTGGCCCAGAGCTCCCCCCCGCACCTTGTGCGAACGCGTCCCGCAGCTTTCGAAATTTGTGCCTGAGGTCAGATTCTGTTGAAACTAGTCACCACCGCCAATTCGCGTCCTGAAACCCGTTTGATCGCAGCATCGTGTGATCGTCGCCCGTTACAATGAACAGGAAGCCCGCCATCTTGTCTTGTCTCCATATGAATAGGAAGACGCCACATGCGCGTGTTGCTTGTCGAGGATAATGCCAAGCTGGCTGCCGTGACGCATGATGCCATGCGCTCCCATGGCTTCACCGTGGACCATGTCTCGAACGCCCATGATGCTGAGGAGGCTGCGGCAACGGTCGACTACGACTCGATCATCCTGGATCTGGGATTGCCCGATCGCGATGGGCTCACGCTGATAGAACCATTGCGAAAAACGGCGCCGTCGACACCGCTTCTCATCCTGACCGCACGCGATGCCTCGAGTTCGATCATTGATGCTCTCGACAGCGGCGCCGACGACTATCTTTGCAAGCCATTTGTGATGGGCGTGCTGATTTCTCGCTTGCGCGCGATCATGCGCCGCGGTCAGCCCCGTCATGGAACCGTCTTGCAGCATGGCGACGTCACTTTTGATCCAAGCCAGTACTCCGCCTCCGTCGGCGAGACGCAACTTTCCCTCAGCCGCCGCGAATTTGCAGCACTCCATCTATTTCTGCGGCGCCCCAATCATGTCCTGTCCAAGGCAGAGGTCGAGGAAGCGATCTACGGCTTTGGCGACGAATTAAGCTCGAACGCCATCGAGGTTTTGCTGCATCGGTTGCGCAAGAAGCTGCAGAGCGCCGGATCGGTCCTCTATATCCATAATATGCGTGGCATCGGTTATATGCTGATGGAAAAACGACCTTGAACAGTAAGCGTCTGACACTTCTGCAACGACTGATCGTCGCAATGCTGATCGTCGCCGTCGTTGCGATCTGCGCCAGCGCAGTGTTTCTCTATGTCCGCTTTCAAGCCTCGAACGACGCATTTCGCGAGGAAACGCTTTCGACTTTTGCGGAGGACCTGCGTCGCGGATTGCTAGCGGACCCGCAACTTTCGAACTCCTATGCAAAGGCCACCAAAGCGCGTATCCGCGAGCTGCGGGGGCAATATGTGATTTTGGGGCAAGACGGCCGGGTCATCGATTCTTCGGGACTGCAGCAACCGCTGATCCCCTACATCAACAACCGAACCCAATATTTCGAGCTGCCGTCCCACGGGGGACAGAAGGCACTTTTTGGCATATCGATCCCCACACCGTCGTCCGGCGCGGTCGAAGCGATACAGATTGCCTTCCCTAAAGCTCACGTCATCTTCGACAGCGTTCTTGAGGAATTCGTCAAGGACATCGCCTGGATCTGGATTCCTTTCGTCCTGATACTGCTCGCAACAAACATCATTGTCGTAGGTCTGGCGTTAAGCCCATTGCGCATGGCGGCACATGAGGCTGCTCGGATCGGCCCATCAAGCATCGCCACGCGCCTGACGGAGAGCGGCATGCCCAATGACGTGCTGGCCTTGATCAGATCGGTAAATGCCGCCCTGGATCGTCTGCAGGGCGGATTTCTGTCGCTGGAACGCTTTTCCGCGCAACTGGCTCACGAACTTCGTACACCGCTCGCCATCGCCAAGACACGTCTGTCCCTTTCCCAGGACCCAATCGCACGCGCGGTGGAGCGGGATTTTGAAGATATCGAACGGGTCATTACCCAATTGATCGACCGGGTGCGCGTGCGGACGCTCCATTACGAAGCAAGCGATGTCGTGAATCTAGGAGAAGTGGCCACCGATGTCGCTCGATATTTGGCTCCCATGATCGTGGGAGCCGGTCGCAATATCGAACTCAAGATCGAGAAGGGACCCGTGCTCGTAAGCGGCGCCAGGGACTTCTTATTTCGCGCCCTTCGCAACCTGATTGAAAACGCGCTGCATCACAGTCCGGAGAATGGGGTGATTACCATCACTGTCTTCGACATCGGCATCAGCGTCGCCGATCAAGGCCCGGGCTTTACGAAAATGCGTCTGAGCGAGAGTGGCGAGAGCCTGGGAAAGACCGATCGCGAAGACGGCCTTGGCCTCGGTCTTTCCATTGTCGGCGAGACAATGGAAGCGCATGACGGGCGCCTTGTTCTATCGAATCTGCCGTCGGGCGGTGCAGTCGCGACCATGTCGTTCTAGCGGGTCCTGCTTTTGTCCGCAGTTGAGTGTCATTGCTTTGCATTCAGCCGAGAAATGCAGCGTGAGTTGCCAAGCGATATGCTGCCGGCATTCTCATAGCAACGCAGTATTTTATCTCCGCTTTTGCCTCCTTTCATCACTCGCCAGTTCCACGGAAAAGCAGAGGTTGATCATCTTTAATGCATTCGTTCAGGTGCTCGTCAGCAGTATCCTGCATTTGTTCTGCACGACAAACGGAACTGCGATGAAATGGCACGAAATGCTTTGCGGCGCATGACGATCGTTTTCCTTACGCTGATCGGCTCATTAGGATTGAGCGGTGGAGCGTATGCTGTAGCCGCTTGAACAAGCGGCCGCCCATTCAGGCGGTCGGCGCCCAGTTCGCCAGATATAGCAGCCCGCGGGGCCTGCAAAGAGACACTTCCATGCATCCTCTCTCAGGGATGCTGAATACCTTTCAAAGGATGATAAAGCAGATGAGAAGACCACAAGGTTCCACAAGCCGCTCCCCATACTATATTGCGACCGCACTCATCCTCACAATTGCGGTGGGGCCTGCCTTCGCAGCGTCTTTGAAGAGCATAATGGGCGATATGCGCGACAATACCACATCGGCCAAGGCCGTTCTCGCCAACTTCGACAGCACATCCGCAAAGCAGATCATGCAGCGCTATGCTTCGGAAGCTCAAGCCGCCAGCGACATGTTCGCCCGTCAAGGCGGCGCCAAGGAAAAGGACATCAGCTCTCGATTCAAGCAATTGGCGGCAATGGCCGATGCAGCGAGCCAGGCGCCGCTGAACAAGGCCAGTTTTCGCAAGGCATTCGCAGAAGTGGCCGGCGAATGCAAATCCTGCCATTCCGCTTACAAATGATTGCTTCGAGCCAGGAACCCAGAATGAACCCGCAAAGACACGCGCTGGAGAAATTCTCCGATCAGCGCCTCGAAGAAAGTTCCTATACGCTGCAGTCGCCAGAGAAACAGTATGTCCGCGCGTGGGATCTCCCCACGCGCCTTTTCAAATGGTCGCTTGTAGCACTGATCCTCACGGCCTGGATATCGAGCGGCTTCAGCGATCCCGATATGCTTGTCCATAAGGCTGCCGGCTACGGCATACTGGTGCTTTTGGTGTATCGAGTTCTCTGGGGAATTGTTGGAGGATCCACGGCCCGGTTCTCGAACTTTGTACGCTCGCCGTCTGCAGCATGGAACTACCTCAAAAACTTGCGCAACAAGAGAGCGGCACACTACCTTGGGCACAACCCTGCCGGTGGATTGATGGTTATAGGGTTGCTGTTTGTCTGCGCCGTTCAGGTGCTGCTCGGTCTTTTCTCCAGCGACGGCGTGACGGCGGCCGGCCCGTTTGCCGATATGGCCGGCGACACGATTTCGGGTTGGGCCGCTTCGATCCACGGCACATGGTTCTATGTTGCCATACTCGGGCTGGCCTTTTTGCACATAGCAGCCAATCTCTATTATCAGTTCGTCAAGCGCGAGAACCTCATCGGCGCGATGGTCACGGGCCGCAAGAGACGCGCCAATTATGCTGATCGCAGCGAAACCAAGGGCGGATCGCTGCTTCTCGCGGCAGTCTGCCTGCTTGCATCCGCCGGCCTTGTCTATGGGTCGATTACCTTGTTCGGCGGGATGTTCTTCGCTTCGACCTGACGCCTTCGGTCTTCTTCGGTGGTCGTCTCAAATCGCCATATCGGTCGAGGACGTCGCGGCCTCATTGCCAGCATGCTTTTCGGATTGCTGAATCCAGCAAGCTGGTCCTGTCGCCGATCTCGTCCGATGCCTCATTTGCGTGTTGTGGCCCAGCTCTCCTCGCCGGCGATAAGAAGCCTGCCCGCGGAACCCATCGTATGGAAGATCTGCTCGATCATGCGGGACCATCCGTCAGCAGCCAACTGTGCAGCTCGGTCGTGAAATCCCTTTTACCCGGTCGAGTTTGATGTATATCGCCGGTTGACGAGAGGTTGGTGCCGATGGAAATAGCAAGCGTGAGATGGGATGATCGATCTCCTGGATAATCGTACATCCCCGCAAGCGACGTCCGGTCGTTCCAATGAGACGGTGGCCGTTGACGCGGAAACTGGATTGGATCAATTTCCACGCGAATCTTTGAGGTGATGGCATGAACATCCATCTTCGCTCCGCCGACCTGAGCCGGTCATCCGGTGGAAAATTGATCTATATGGCGGATGCGCTCTGGCTGGTTATCATGTCGGCATCTCTGATCGAGAGTTATGCCTATCGCTATGCCGGCGCATTTCTATTGATCCTGTCGCTTACCCTGTATGTCAGATCCCAAGCGAGGCCGCCAATCGATTGGCGTGGCTGGCTATGCCTGGCGTGGGGAGGCTACGCCGGCATGCGATATGTTTTGCAGTTCGCGCTCCAGGCCGATCACCCTGTTGGCGACCATGACCTGCTTTTCCTCATGCCCCTGATATTCCCGCCTCTGGCTTTTGGCCTATTCCAATGCTGGCCCCACCTCGAGAAGATAGTCGCCGTCTATTTCGGCTTCGCGCTAGTGATCCTTCTGATGGGCATGCACATCGATGCAGTCCTTGAAGGCGAGACCGTCATTCCGCTGATCCAGCATAACCAGATACATGGGGCTGTTTGCTGCGGCATGATTCTGATCGGAACCATTTTCTGGCTCCTGCATTACCTTACAGAGGACACCAGCAACCGCGCCATGCGGCTTTATGCCTGTGTCATATCGCCATTTTTATGCGTGCTTTGCCTTCTCGGCATATATGGAGCGAAATCGAAAGGCGTCTGGCTCTCGCTTGTTCCAGTGATGCCGATCGTCGGGTTTCTTGTCTTGCGCAGCTTGAAGAAGCGTTTGGCGATTTTGATTGTCCTCCTTCTCGCAACATCACTTGCTGGCGGCATATATGCCGTCCGGGAAAATCTTTCGCGCACCGCCGGGCCGACGATTGCGGCGACCATTTCCATGTTCAGGGATGCCGGCGCAACCGAGCAACTCGGCGATGCGGTCTCGCACTCCATCGACAGCGGTGCCACGCCGAACTCCATGAATGAACGGCTTCAACTCTGGGCAAATGCCTGGGAATTGTTTTCCGCCGCTCCGATTTTCGGTTGGGGAAGCGAGTGGCTCGAGCTGTGGCCGCATACCCGCTATCCAAATGTCGGATACACTTTCATGCACAATGGCTATCTGGAAATCCTCATTCGATACGGCCTGTTCGGAGCGCTGGTATTTGGCATCATGCTAGGCTGCTTTTGCCTCAGCGTCTGGCGCGCAGCGCGTCTCGGTGTCATTCCAAGGCATGCGGTGCACGCCTTCCTGCTGATCCTTCTCTTTTTCAGCTTCACCATCCTCAGCAACTCGAACAACCGGCTCGTAAGCGGCGAAAGCCTGTCGATTTTGACGGCTTCTTTCGCGCTTGCATGCCAGTTGAAGGTGAAAGCACGCGAGGCAAAAAACTCATAAACGTTTCCAGGGAGATAGCAGGCGCCGTTCATGCCGCGGCTCGTCATCTTTCCGACAAAATCAAACCACGCTTTCGCCCACGTCTTATAAGCATCCTGTAAGTCTGGCCTTTCACTGTCGCTCCATGAATCTTTCCCCCAAATGAGCGGTGGTCGGGACAAATGAATGCTGCCAGTTCGGAAATAACCCTATCCGCCAAGGATCCATATCCCGAGGCATGCGGCGGCATCCGGGGCGAACCGCTGGCACCTTCGCTGTCGATCGTCATCCCGACATTCAACGAGATCGACAATATCATCCCGTTGGTGAACCGCCTTCATCAGACACTCGCCGGCATCGAATGGGAAGCCATCTTCGTCGATGACGACTCTCGCGATCAAACCATCGAGATGATCCGCACAGTATCCCTGCGCGACCGTCGCGTGCGGGGGATCAGGCGTATCAACCGGCGTGGGCTGGCTGGCGCATGCATTGAGGGAATTCTCTCCAGCTCGGCACCGATCGTCGCCGTGATGGACGCAGACCTTCAACACGACGAAACCTGTTTGCCAGAAATGCTTCGGATGATGGATTCTCTCTCTGCGGACCTGATCGTCGCGACCAGATACAGCCAAACGCAACATGTCGATGGCCTGACGAGGTTGCGGCAAGCCGGCAGCAGGTTTGCGACGCAACTAGCGCAAAAACTGCTGCCGACACAGACCAGCGATCCGATGAGCGGCTTCTTCATGGTCAGGCGCAGGATAGTCGAAGCCGCTGCACCGAGACTCTCACTGCAGGGATTCAAAATCCTGTTGGATATCCTGACCTCGTCGTCGCAGCCGCTTGCTGTCGCGGAGATACCCTATGATTTCCGCCCGCGTCTGCATGGGGAAAGCAAACTTGATGCGACGATCGTCACCGAATATTTCGGATTGATCATCGCAAAATTGACTGGAGGTCTCGTCACTCCACGCTTCCTGATGTTTTGCGCAGTCGGATCAATCGGCTTGCTCGTGCATCTCAGTATGCTGCGGTTTCTTCTCTTGGATGGCCTTGCCTTTCCTCTAGCCCAGACGTTCGCGATGATGAGTGCCATCCTGTCCAATTATACGCTCAACAATGCCCTGACTTACAGGGACCGGCGGCGGCACGGATGGCGCTTCATCACGGGCCTTGTGCTGTTCTCGCTGCTTTGCAGCTTCGGGGTATTCGCCGGCGTCGGTCTATCGACGCTCATCTATAATCAAGAGCCACGCTGGTGGCTGGATGGTATCGCAGGAGCCGTCATCGGTGCCGTATGGAACTACATCACAAGTTCAGCAATTACCTGGCGGGCGAGATAGCAAGTTATCTCGAGAACTAGGGACCCTGCTGAAAACGATATTCATTGTCGGCGCCCTGACTATTTTCAGATTCTGGGCGATGGCACGTTTCGATCTCGTTCCGGACGAAGCCTATTATTGGCTTTGGTCGCGCGTGCCGTCGGCCGGCTACTACGATCATCCGCCGATGATCGCCTGGTGGATATGGATCTCGACCCACCTGTTCGGCGATACTCTGTTTGGGGTTCGCGCCCTTGCGATCGTTTCGCTCCTCGTGACCTCAATCGCCGTTTATGCAACGGCGAGCGAACTGTTTGACGATGCGAAGATCGCCAGCCTTGCAGCCATCTGGCTAAACGCCATGCTCCTGATGGGTCTCGCGGCCTTGTTCGCAACGCCGGATGCCCCGTCAACGATGTTTTGGGCCTTGACGCTCTGGTCTCTGGCACGGCTGCGCAACAGCGGCGATGCGCGGCTTTGGCTCCTGATCGGATTATTGGCAGGTTTGGGCTGCGTTGCAAAATATACCAATCTCTTCATGGGTCCTGGAATTTTGCTCTGGTTAGTCTTGGATCCCAAGGCACGCCCATGGCGCTTCAGCCGCTGGACCATTGCAGGAGGCGTCACGGCATTCCTGGCGTTCAGTCCCGTCCTGCTGTGGAATGCTGATCACGACTGGATCTCGTTTGCCAAGCAGTTCGGCCGCCTGGCAGATCGACATCCCGGTCTCTCCTATTTTGGCGAGTTTGCCGCCGGTCAGTTCGGCCTTCTCAACCCGTTGATCGCGATTTTTGCGACGCTGGCAATTTACAGATGGTTGCGCGCTCCGAATTCGAAACCATCACAGTCCCTTGCCTTTCTGATCCTGCTCAACGGACCACTCATCGTTTATATGATCTTCCACGCGCTGCACGATCGCGTTCATGCAAATTGGCCGGCGCCAGCGTATCCTGCCATAGCAATCATGGCCGCGAGCGCAGGCGTTCGGCTCCGCGATCGCAGGCACTTGAGGCGACTGTCATACTGGGTGACGCCAGTTGGCATCGGGCTCTCCTGTGCCCTGCTTTTCTACTTTGCGACGCCATGGGGTGAAAAATTCCCGTTGCATAGTCCGGCGGACACGCTTTTGGGCTGGCGTGAGCTTTCCGAGCAACTGGAGACGATGCGCGAGAACTCCGGCGCGGATTGGGTCGCTACGACCGACTACGGGTTAACGGGGGAATTGGCCTTTGAGCTTGGTAACAAAACCCCTGTTTTGCAGATCGTCGACAGACAGCGTTTCACTTTCGAAACTCCCGATCCGAGACTGGTTGACAAACCAGCGCTTCTCGTGATGCCGACAAACGAAGGTCGGGTCGAGCGCTATTCAAGCTGTTTCCGCGCATTTTCAACGCTCGGCAACGTGTCGCGTCAGGCTGGAAACCGCGTCATCCAGAGCTACACTGTCGTCAAGGTCCAAGGCGCACCGGAGAATTTCCTGTCGGGCGGCTGCCCTTTGAAACTGTAGTTGCCTCGGTCACACCGAAGTGCCGATTAATGCGCCAACACCAGCCGTCACGGCCATTGCGATCGCGCCCCAGAAAGCGACGCGAAGCGTGGGTTTTAATACCGAAGCCCCACCGGCCCTGGCGCCAATTGCTCCAAGCAGGGCCAAAACGAAGAGCGACACACCGAACACGACAGGGACCAGAATATTCTTCGGTGCAATCAGAGCGGCCAAAACAGGCAGAATCGCGCCCGACGAAAAAGTTGCTGCCGAGGTCATCGCAGCCTGGATCGGATTGGCTGAAACTGTATGGGAAATTCCCAGCTCGTCACGAGCATGGGCGGCAAGCGCATCCTTCGCCATAAGCTGCTCGGCAACCTTGATAGACAAAACCGGATCGACGCCGCGCTCTACATATATCGCGGCCAGCTCCTGCACCTCCCCATTCCGGTTTGTCGCAAGCTCGCTTCTTTCCCGCGCCAGATCGGCGCGTTCCGTATCGGCCTGAGAGCTTACGGAGACATATTCTCCGGCAGCCATCGACATCGCACCGGCGACAAGGCCGGCGACCCCCGTTACGAGAACGGCACTCGACGAGGTCGCGGCTGATGCGACCCCCACCATCAAACTGGCGGTGGATATTATCCCGTCATTGGCCCCAAGGACAGCAGCGCGAAGCCATCCGACGCGGTCGATAAAGTGTCGTTCCGTTTGAGCACTGTCCATTCGATGTCCTTTGGGAGAGGAAGGGCAATCCTGATCGGCTACTACCAAACCCTTCTGGCGGCCTTGTGTCAAAGCGAACTTCGGAATTTTGTGCGTAGTCGGAGCCACGCTTTGTTCGTCTCGCTGCGGCCGGGGACACGCGCGTTCCTGGTTGTCTCTCACAGGGACAATCACTTTCTTCCAAATCGAGTTGTCTGCTCCTTTTTTACTCATCCGCCAGCTGCTGAAAGAACTTTGCACTCGGCTTTGAAAACGTGAATGCCGACGCGATCTTGTAAGTCCCTTGTAAGAATCGAATGCCAGTTTCGGCTTGCGATCGAAAAACATCTCCTCGATTCGAACCTCGGATGGATGAACCATCTGCGAAAACCGGCCGCGCTTGACGCATGACGCGAAAGCTTCGCTGACGAAGGACTTTTTCAATGACTTCCATAACTTCCGTTGCCACGACAGCGGCTACGTTAATTCCCTCAAAACTCCCCGCACCCGCGACGGCAGGGTCCGATTCAGCCAAGACCTCTGCTCCAACGGTCGGCTCGTCCTCTGCGGCCAACGTTCCATCCGCCATTGCAGCGTTAGCGTTGCGCGGAGATACGGACGGCGATGCCGACGGCCACTGAATGCTAATTTGAAAGAATTTACCGCAGCAGAGACGCCGTTGGTCGGTTCTCCAACAACGTGATAGCTGCTGCTATCTCCCGT
Organism: Rhizobium sp. UFLA01-1127; assembly: GCF_059803845.1. Taxonomy (NCBI): domain Bacteria; kingdom Pseudomonadati; phylum Pseudomonadota; class Alphaproteobacteria; order Hyphomicrobiales; family Rhizobiaceae; genus Rhizobium; species Rhizobium sp. UFLA01-1127. Next base: position 68,380 of record NZ_JAUQTZ010000003.1, read on the forward strand.
TCACACACCAGATTGCCGCCTCGCCCCCCGTTTGGACGGCAATCGCTGCCCTGCCTGGGCATCCCAATGCCATGGCAGGGCAGTGTAAGCCAGTCATCCGACTGCAGCGACGAAACACCCTCTCGTGCTTGCCAATCGGGTTGAGCCTCCGGTCCCGCATCCCGATCGATCAAACAGCTGCTGCGGTTTTCGTGAATTCCGGCAAACAATTCCCCCTATAGTCTATAAAAATAGTTTGTTATTTCTGTCGATCCTCTACCCTTTTTGGCTAGGCTTTGTTCATCGCGCTCAAGGAAACGCCGGGATCGGCCAAGGGGACAAATATGAAATTCAAGACATTGATCGCTGCAGCTGCCTTCGGCCTTGCCAGCATCTCGTTGGCAACCGTTGCCGCCGCGGCCGGCAAGAAGGTCGTCGTCGCCTATCAGACGGACGCCCTGCCTTCCTCCGTCGCCATTGCCAATGGCGATTTCGCCAAGGAGACGGGTTATGAGATCGACTTCCGCAAATTCAACTCCGGCGCGGAAATCTTTGCCGCCATCGCGTCCGGCGATGTCCAGATCGGCTATGTCGGCTCAAGCCCATTCGCCGCTGCCGCCTCGCGCGGGCTAGAGGTGAAGGCGTTCTACCTATCGTCGATTTCGGGCGTCGATGAAGCTCTGGTGGTGCGCAATGGCTCCGGCATCAACACGCTTGCCGATCTGAAGGGCAAGAAGCTCGCGGCAGCACCCGTTTCTACCGATCACTACCAGCTGCTCGCCCTCATCAAATCCCTTGGCCTCACGGAAAAGGACGTACAGGTCTTCGCCGTTCCGCAGCCGGAGATCGTTGCAAGCTACAATCGCGGCGATATTGACGGAGGCTTCGTCTGGGACCCGGCACTCACCGAACTGAAGAAGAACGGTAAAGTGCTGGTGACATCCAAGGACGTCGCAGACAAGGGCGCTCCGACGTTTTCCGCCTGGGTAGCAACCTCGAAATTCGCGGCAGACAATCCGCAATTCCTGAAGGCCTATGCCTCGGTGATCAACAGATATTATGCCTCTTTCGCAGCCGACAAAGCCGCCTGGGGGCCGCAGAGCGACAATGCAAAGGCGCTCGCAAAACTCCTCGGCGGCACGGCGGACCAGCAGGCCGCGGCGCTCAAGAATCTGACGCTGCTGACGCCCGATGTGCAGGCGTCGGCGGCGTGGCTCGGCGGTGGGGACCAATCCGGCGCCGCCAAGATCCTGAAGGACACCGCGGCATTTCTGAAGAGCCAGGGAAAAGTCTCCGAAGTCCTGCCGAATTACAGCGCATTCGTCACGGCTGACGCTGTTATCAGCGCCAGCAACTGATCCTCCCTGACACCGGCGCGTTCGTCGCGTCGGTGTCGCATTTCTCGAGGGCCTCATGCTTCAAGTCGACCATGCCAGCGTTTTCTTTGCGGCGCGTGACGGCAGAACCGTTCACGCGCTCGACCGCGTTTCCTTCGATATTCCCGAGCGCGGCATCGTCGTGGCGCTCGGCGCGTCCGGCTGCGGCAAATCCACCTTGCTCAATGCGATCGCCGGTTTCCTGCCGCTTTCAAAGGGAAGGATCACGCTCGACGGCAGGCCGGTATCCGGCCCCGGAGCCGATCGCGGTGTCGTCTTCCAGAAGGATGCGCTGCTGCCATGGAAATCCGTCATCGACAATGTGGCGCTTGGCCTGCAGTTTGCGGGACTGGGCAAGCGGGAGCGCCGGGAGCGCGCATCCGAGCTTTTGCGGCTCGTGGGTCTCACCGATTTTGCCAATGCCCAACCTTATGAATTGTCGGGCGGCATGCGCCAGCGTCGGCATTGCCCGGGCGCTCGCCACCGACCCGGACATATTGCTGATGGACGAGCCATTCGGCGCACTCGACAGCCTGACGCGCGAACAGATGCAGGAGCTGCTGGTTTCGATCTGGACCAGGACCAACAAGCGCATCTTCTTTATCACCCATTCGATCGAGGAGGCGCTTTTCCTCGGAACGGAGGTTCTGGTTATGTCGCCGAGGCCGGGACGTGTCGTTGCGCGTTTCGAACTTGATTTCGTGCATCGCTTTGCCGCCGGCGGCGATACGAGAGCGATCCTCTCATCTCCCGAGTTCAGCAGCCTCCGGCAAGAAATCCGCGCCATCCTCCATAGCGCCGATAGCATCAGGAGCGCGGCATGAGCGACATGATCGAAACGCGCCCGATCGCCGCCCCACAAGAGGAAGCGCAACCGACACTGGTCCGCATTCCCGCTTTCGGTGCCGGCGAAAAACCCACGATCGCCATCAGCATCGCCACCGCAGTCGCCTCTCTGATCTTGTGGTGGCTTGTCGCCAAGTTCGGCCTGGTGTCGCACCTCTTCCTGCCTCGCCCGGACGAGGTCTTGACGCAGATCGGCGTCGTTTACCGCGACGGCTATGCCGGCGCCTCGCTTTCGGAGCACATATTGGCGAGCCTGTTTCGCATTGTCGTCGCCGCAGCCGTCGCGATCGGCATCGGCATTCCCGTCGGGCTGCTGATGGGTCTCAACCGCTGGGCAAAGGGTATCTTGGATACGCCGATCGAATTCTATTGGCCGCTGCCGCCCCTTTCCTATCTGCCGCTGATGATCATATGGCTTGGCATCGGCGAGACCTCGAAGATCACACTCCTCGTGCTCGCCATGTTCGCGCCGATCTGCCTGTCCGCTCAGGCTGGCGTCCGCTCGCTGCCGCTGGAGCGGGTCAATGCCGCGCGTTCGCTGGGGGCGAACCTGCTACAGCTTTTCTTCAGCGTCGTCCTGGCCTCGGCGCTGCCGGAAATCCTGACCGGCATCCGGATCGCATTCGGCGTCGGCTGGGGAACGCTGGTGGCAGCCGAACTCATCGCCTCGACACGCGGCATCGGCTTCATGATCATGTCGGCATCGCAGTTCCTTGCCACCGATGTCGTCTTCGTCGGCATCGGCATCATCGCGGTCTGCGCCTTCGCCTTTTCGGCCGCCATCCGCATCCTCGAAACCATCCTCGTTCCCTGGAAGGGCAAGCTTTAGCTGCCGAGGCGGGGAGCGGAGATCGCTTACAGCGTTTTCACCACGAAATCCGTCATTCGATCCGGAAAGATTTGCGAGCGCAGGCATGAGCAGCAATTGCGAATATCTTTGGTACATCCCCAATGACGTCAAACCGGGCCATCGCGGCGATTCCGCAGTCGAAAATCACAACAGCCTGGAGACCCTGACGAGCCATGCTAAGGCACTCGAAGATCACGGATGGAAAGGCGCATTGATCGGCACGGGCTGGGGCCGCCCCGACACCTTCACCCTCGCGGCGGCACTTACCGCACGCACCGCCACCTTCGAACCGCTCATTGCAATCCGCCCCGGCTATTGGCGGCCGGCACATTTTGCTTCTGCCGCCGCCACGTTGGATCGCTTGAGCGGCGGCCGCGCGCGCATCAACATCGTTTCCGGCAAGGACAATCTTGCCGCCTATGGCGATAGCGAGGGGGATCAAGCACACCGCTATGACCGCACCAAGGAATTCATGCGGCTCACCCGCAAGCTCTGGACCGAAGAGAACGTCACCTATGAGGGAGAGCATTTTCGCGTCAGCGACTCCACGGCTGCGCCGCGCATCGAGCCTCGCGGCAAACGTCTGCATCCCAAGCTTTATTTCGGCGGCGCTTCGGACGCGGCAGAGCGTGTTTCCGCCACAGAAGCCGATGTGCAGCTTTTCTGGGGGAGCCGCTTGCCGACATCGCCGAGCGGATCAGCCGGCTCAAGGCACTCAGCAGAGATCTTGATCGCGATCTGCCGCCGCTGGAATTCGGGCTGCGCATAACGACGCTGGTGCGCGGCACGACGGAGCAGGCTTGGACCGATGCCGAGGCGAAAGTTGCGGAGATGGCTGAGAATAAGGGCGTCGGCTGGAACGATCACCGGCAATCGATTGCAGTAGGCCAGAAGCGGCTGTTCGGTCTCGCTGCGCGTGGCGACGTGCTCGATGACAATCTCTATACCGCGCCCGGCAAATTCGGTGGTGGCGGCGCCGGCACCACCTGGCTGGTCGGCTCGGCCGAGGACGTCGCCCGCTCGCTTCGCAAATACCGCGATCTCGGCATCACGCATTTCGTCCTTTCGGACACGCCCTATCTTTCGGAAATCAGGCGACAAGGCGACCAACTGCTGCCGCTTCTGCGCGAGTAAGTGTTCATTTGATCGTCGTTCGCCCGTGGAGAACCGGCGCATGCGTTTGGCGGTGGCCGACGCTGCGTCCACAAAAAACATAAGCTATCCTGAAAACATCATTGTTCCCAGCCTTCCCAAGCTGCGTCCTGTCAATTATGACAATTTCGTGACAATGGACGCATGGAGCTTTGATGCTGGGCTGGTTTCGCAAACTCATGCCGCGCGAGGATCGTTTCTTTGATCTTTTCGCGCAGCACTCGCGCACGATCGTCGGCGCTGCCGAGGCGCTGAACGAGCTGCTTTCCGGCAGGGATATCGAGGGAAAGTGCCGCCGGATCATCGAGCTCGAAAATCAGGCCGACGATATCACGCGCGACGTGCTGATCGCGGTTCGAAAGAGCTTCATCACTCCCTTCGATCGCGGCGATATCAAGGATCTGATCATGTCGATGGATGATGCCATTGACATGATGCACAAGACGGTCAAGACCATACGTCTGTTCGAACAGAAGAGCTTCGATCCGCGCATGCAGCAGATGGGCGAAGTGATCGTCAAGGCGGCGTATCTTGTCGCCGAGGCGGTGCCGCTGTTGGATCGCATGGGAGCCAATGCCGCCCGGCTTGCCAATATCACCGAAGAGATCGTCAAGGTCGAAGGCCATGCCGACGAGCTGCACGACGCCGGCTTGAAGGATCTCTTCCGCAATCACGGCGCCTCCAACGCCATGGCGTATATCATCGGCAGCGAGATATACGGCGAACTGGAAAAGGTGGTCGATCGTTTCGAAGACGTCGCCAATGAGATCAACGGTATCGTGATCGAGAGTGTCTGATGGAGGCCTCGCTTGCCTTTCCGCTGCTGGTGGCAATCATCGTCACGGCTCTGTTCTTCGACTTTCTGAACGGGCTCCATGATGCCGCGAACTCCATCGCGACCATCGTCTCGACCCGTGTTCTCAGGCCGCAATATGCGGTTCTCTGGGCGGCCTTTTTCAATTTCATCGCCTTCCTGTTTTTCGGATTGCACGTTGCGGAGACGCTCGGAACCGGCATCATCGATCCGAAGATCGTCGATGCATCCGTCATTTTCTCGGCGTTGATGGGGGCAATCGTCTGGAACATCGTTACCTGGATCTTCGGCATCCCGTCGAGTTCGTCGCATGCGCTCGTCGGCGGGCTGATCGGCGCCGGCCTTGCCAAGGTCGGTGTCAGCTCGATCGTCTGGCTTGGCGTCCTCAAGACGGCGGGCGCGATCGTGATGTCGCCGCTGGCCGGGTTCTTGCTCGCCCTTTTTCTGGTGCTTGCCGTCACATGGCTTTTCGTCCGGCAAACGCCGTTCGCCGTCGATAGCACCTTCCGCATCATGCAGTTCTTCTCGGCCTCGCTCTATTCTCTCGGGCACGGCGGCAACGATGCGCAGAAGACCATGGGGATTATCGCCATACTTCTTTACTCTCAAGGCTATGGCGGCGGCACGTTCCACGTTCCCTTGTGGGTAGTTCTGTCGTGCCAGGCGGCCATGGCGCTGGGCACCTTGCTCGGCGGATGGCGTATCGTGCACACGATGGGCTCGAAAATTACGCGCCTCAACCCGACGCAGGGTTTCTGCGCGGAGACGGGCGGCGCCTTGACGCTCTTTGCCGCCACCTGGCTCGGCATACCGGTTTCCACAACGCACACGATCACGGGAGCCATCATCGGCGTCGGCGCGGCCCGCAGGGTCTCGGCAGTGCGCTGGGGCATTGCCGGCAATATCGTGATCGCCTGGGTCATTACGCTGCCTGCCGCCGCGGCAATTTCGGCGCTTGGCTACTGGGGCATCCAGCTTTTCAAATGAACGGCTGAGCTGTTTCCTCTCTGCCTGATAGAAACGACAGGATCGCAGCCAAGGTGACAGCGATCCTTTATTTCGAGACCTGCCGATCCTTCAGTGGCTGGCCGGGCTCCGGGCGATCAAAACTCTTCCCAGGATGCAGCCGCCGCGGCACTGCCCGAGCCGCCGAAGGCGCCGGCAATTTTTGCCCGGAGCGAGCGCGCCGGCGATGCGGCGGGGCTCGACCGTTCCGTTATCGCAGCCGGTCGCGCAGGGCTGCGGCCGTTTTGCAGGTTGAACTGTCCGAGAAGGTCGTTCAGCGCCGTTACTTCCTTGGCAAGGCTGTAGCTGGCGGCGGTCGATTCCTCGACCATGGCCGCATTCTGCTGCGTTCCCTGATCGATGCTGTTGACGGCCGTGTTGATTTCCTGCAGGCCGGTCGCCTGTTCGCGGGCCGCCTCGACGATCGCCCGCACGTTGCGGTCGATCTCCTCCACCTCTGTGACGATCTGCTGCAGCGACTGCCCGGTTTTCGTGACGAGATTGACGCCGCTTGCCACCTGCTGGCCCGACGTCGAAATCAGTGCCTTGATCTCCTTGGCGGCCGTCGCGGATCGCTGGGCCAATTCCCGCACTTCCTGTGCGACGACGGCAAAGCCCTTGCCGGCCTCTCCCGCACGGGCTGCTTCCACCCCGGCATTGAGTGCAAGCAGGTTCGTCTGGAAGGCTATGTCATCGATAACGCCGATAATGTTGGAAATTTCGCCCGATGATTTCGAGATCGCCTCCATCGCAGCAACCGCCTCCTGCATGACCTCGCCAGATTTCTCCGCGCCGATGCGGGCACGTCCCACCAGCGAGCTTGCTTCTTCCGCCCGCCGGGTGGAATCCTTGACGGTCGTGGTGATCTCCTCAAGTGCGGCCGCCGTCTCCTCGATCGAGGCCGCCTGCTGCTCGGTGCGCTTTGAGAGATCATCGGCGGCAGAACGGATCTGGTTGGCGCCGGCGGCAATGGCCTGACCGCCCTGGCCAACCGAGCGCAACGCCTCTTCGAGCCTGGCCATCGAGGCGTTGAAATCCGCCCTCAGCCGATCGAGATGGGCGACAAAGGGCTGTTCGATGCGATAGACCAGGTTGCCGTTCGAAAGCTCGGCCAGACCGCTTGCCAGACCATCGACTGCAAATTGCGTGTCGGCCGCATCCTTGGCTTTCTGCGCTTCGCGTTCAAGCCTTTCCTTTTCGGAGAGGCTGCGATTGGCGTCGGCCTCCCGCTCGAGGCGCACGCGTTCGATCGCACTGTCGCGGAAGACGGAGACGGCCGCCGCCATCTGACCGACTTCGTCCTTGCGCGCGATGCCGGCAACGGCCTCGTCGGTATTTCCTCCTGCCAGCGATACCATGCGAGCCCGCAGGCGCTCGATGGGAGTGGTAATCCCACGCGCGGAGACAACAAGGGCCATCACGATCGCAGCGGCAAAAAGAACGCCAAGCATGATCAAGGCGTCCATGATCGTGCTGCTCGCATGCTCGTCCAGCATGTCGCTCTGGGCGCCGATACGCTTGTTCAGCGCATCGAGCCAGCCGCGAACAGCCACAACTTCATCGCTGATCAGCGGATCGGCCTGCTTCAACAGCTTGGTGGCGGTATCGTTGTCATCCACCGATCCGGCTTTCACGGCAGGGTCTGTAAGAACAATAATGTCGTTAGCTTTTGCCGTCAGTCTGTCGATTGCCACTGCTTCAGCCGGAACCAACTGCCTGATCGATGCAAAGCGTTCGAAGAGAACTTTCTTGTTTTCCTCATATTGCTTCGAGAAGGTCGCCATTTGCGGGTCCTTCGTGCTGTAGACCAGCATCTGATAGGCGTTGTAGCTCATCGCGGTCAGGCGCTGGCTGGCTCTGGACATCTCCAACGCCGCCGTCTCGTCTTTCGCAATGAAATTCGAATAGGTGGCAGCGGTGTTTTTGTACTGGCTCGATACGACCAGGACACCTGCAATCCCGATCAAGCAGATCGGAATTATGATGGAAAGCACCTTGGTTCTGATTCTGGCGTTCTGAAGAAATGACATGGCGTGGATTGCTCTTCGCAAAGAGCTGACAACCGCTGACGGGCCGCTAAATTCGACCAAACCGGCGACTGCCTGCTTCGGGGGGAGTGGGAGCATCGCAGATCAAGAGCGTCCTGCTCACCGCCAATGGCGCTGCAACACTATTGCAGCACAACGGCCTGACAAATTTATTAATAATATCAAGTATTGTGCAAATCTAATTGTAATACTAAATGAAAATTTTAGATTATCTCAATATATGTTACGTAACAGTTGTGCCGATAGGCGGCAATTTCAACCAAAGAACCAGAAGCACAAGCCGAAAAAACCAAGAATAAAACACCAATAGCTAGAAAAATGCAGCGATACTACCGAATAATCAAGGTCGCGCTGCCGGCATTTCGATCCCACCCAGCATCGTCAAACCGGCCGAATTGGAACAGCGAACCTCACCATAACCGCAGCCATGCAGACCGGCTTATGGGCAGTTTCGCCAACGGCCTGCTGACGGATATCACCACGACCGTCATCTCTGCCAATGCCATATTGCTGCAGACGTTCGGCATTGCCATCCCGGGACGGGGCAATGGCTGACCCTTAAAGACGTGCAGAGTTTCATAACGGAGTTGAATTATTTATAGTCGAGGCTAAACGTCATTACATCAATCTTAATCCTGCGAGGGTGAGACGCCTTGACGAAAATGCCCGCCACTCCGGAGAGCCGACTTTCCTCGACGGAAATTGAGACGCACGCCGAAGCCTTCCAGAAAAGCCGCGACGATCGGCGCACGGAACTGATGGAGGATTACGTCGAACTCATTGCGGATTTGATAGAGCATGCCGGCGAAGCGCGCCAGACCGACATCGCGCAGAGGCTAGGGGTAACACAGCCGACGGTCGCCAAGATGCTGAAGCGCCTGGCTGAAGAAAACCTGATCACCCAGCGGCCTTACCGCGGCGTCTTCCTGACCGAGGAAGGGCATCGCCTGGCAATAGCCACGCGCCGGCGCCACGAAATCGTGGAGGCCGTCCTTTGCCGCCTCGGCGTCGATCCCGATACGGCAAGGAATGATGCCGAAGGCATCGAACATCATGTCAGCGAAAAGACGCTCGAAGCGTTGGAGCGCTTTTTGAAGACGTGATGGCTGCATGCATCGCCCAATTCTGGCGGCCGATGGGACCGAACAGCCGGTTTGGGCACAGTTTCAACAAGAATGGATTGAAGATAAGCTGTGGCCGAATGTCCGTCCTGCCCTGCTTTCCGATCTCAACGCAAGTTTTACAAATACTCGGTAAGCAGAACCAAGCGAACCGCCGGCCTTTCTATTTCATATACTGTATTTGCAGCCGACGCAGGGGATCATGATGAATGCCCAGGATCTGAACAGTACCGTCTTCGAGCTTGCTCCCGTTGCCATGTGGCTGGAGGATTTCAGCGGTGTCAAGGAACAGTTCCAGCGCTGGCGGGCGGAAGGGATAACCGACCTGCGCTCCTACCTTTGCTCCGACATGGGCCGTGTCGCCGCTTGCGCGCAGAAGATAAGAGTCCTTGCCGTCAACGCCAGGACGCTGGAATTGTTCGACGCGCCGTCCCTCGAAGCCTTGGTCGGCGGCCTTTCCCAGATCTTCCGGGACGAGATGCTCCAGAGCCATGTGAACGAACTTGCCGCACTTTGGGAGGGCAAGACCGAATTTTCGGGCACGGCGGTCAACTACTCTCTCGGCGGCAAGAGGCTCGACATCCAGCTGCGCGGCGTCATTCTGCCAGGGCACGAGGAATCCTGGAGCCGATTGCTGCTGACCACGGAAGACGTGACCGCACGCGAAGAAGCAAGACGGCAGGAAGAACGGCAGCGGCGCTATGCGGAAGGGTTGTTCGAGCATTCGCCCATATCCTTGTGGGTCGAGGATTTCAGCCGCATCAAGATCCTGCTTGACGAGATCCGCGACCGGGGAATCGTCGATTTCCAGGTATTTCTCGACGTGCATCCGGAATTCGTTCAGCAATGCATGAGCGAAATCAGCGTGCTCGATGTCAATCAGGCAACACTCGATCTGTTTTGCGCGCCGGATCGTCAGACCTTGCACCACCGGATCGACGAAGTGTTTCGCGGCGATATGGAGAAGCATTTTCGCGGCCAATTGCTGGAATTGTGGAACGGCCGCCTCTTCCATCAGCGCGAGGTGCTGAACTATGCCCTCGACGGATCGGAACGTCATGTGCTGCTGCAATTTTCCGTCTTTCCCGGCCATGAACACGATTGGTCGCTGGTGCAGGTGTCGTTGACCGACATCACCGCCCGCAAGAAGGCGGAAGCCTATCTTGAATATCTCGGCAAGCACGATGTGCTCACCAGGCTTTACAACCGCGCCTTCTATATGGACGAGATCAACAGGCTGGAGCGCAAGTCGCTTCGACCGGTGTCGGCCATCATCATCGATCTCAATGGCCTGAAGGAAGCCAATGACGAGAGCGGCCACGACGCCGGCGACGCGCTGCTGCGCCGCATGGGCGAGGTGCTGAACAGCGTCGTCTCCCTGCCGAACCACGCCGCCCGCATCGGCGGTGACGAATTTGCCCTTCTCATGCCGGGTGCCGATGAAATCACGGCGACCGCAATGGTCGAAACGATCAACGAACTGCTGAAGATCAACAATCAGTTCTATTCCAGCGCACCGCTCAGCGTTGCCATCGGCGTCGCCACGAGCCAGCCCGGCGAGACCATGGAAGCGATGATCAAGCGCGCAGATATCAGCATGTACGAACAGAAGAAGGCTTATTATGCCGCTGCCGCCACGATGGGCGCACATCAGGCAAAGCACGGGGCTTGACGTCTCGGATCCGGAATCCAGCCTCCCTCCTCAATTGAAACCACCGACTTTCAAGGGCCTGAAGATCGGGAACAAAGATCGCGGCGTCTCATTTGGCCCTCTGGGGAAGACGGAGTTTTAAAATGGAAGATCAAACGGCCCATATCGTCGTCGCCACCCGCACGGCGCTCGATCAAGCCTCAGCACTCGCCGTTCAATATGGTTTCTCGCTTCTCGGCGCGATCATTCTGCTGATCGGCGGCTGGATTCTTGCCGGCATTATCAGCCGTTCGGCCTATCGTGTCATCTCGCGCATTCGCGGCATCGACGAAACGCTCGCAAGGTTCTTCCAGAACCTCCTGCATTACAGCTTGCTGATCCTGGTCTTCATCACCGTCCTTGGACAATTCGGTGTTCAGACTGCCTCCATCATCGCCGCTCTCGGCGCTGCCGGTCTGGCGATCGGCCTGGCGCTTCAGGGCACGCTTCAAAACATCGCGGCCGGCATCATGCTTTTGGTCCTGCGGCCGTTCAGGGTCGGCGAATACATCGAGACGACCAATGTCAAAGGCTACATCAAGGAGATCGGGCTCTTTGCGACGGAGATGAGGACCGGCGACGGCCTCTATCTCATGGCGCCGAATTCGACGCTCTGGAACACACCCATCACCAACCACAGCCGCGAGCCGGATCGCCGCCAGCAATTGTCCCTCACCCTGGGCGAAAACGTCGACATCGATCTTGCCCGCAAAACGATCCTCGACATCCTGAAAGCGGATCAACGCATCAAGACCATGCCCGCGCCGAAGGTTTTCCTCGACGATCTGGCTGTCGACCAAGCCGTGCTCAACATCGAATATTGGGCGATCACCTCGTCCTGGTCGGATGTCCGGCACGACGTGGTATCAAAACTGAAATTCAGGCTTGCCGAGCCAGACATCACGGTCAAGTCGCCGAATGATGCCGCGGGAGCGGGCGAATAGCCTTCGTCGGGCGCGTGCTAAGCCTGCCGCCGGCAGGGAGTTGAACCAGCGGCAGGCTTCGCGAGGCCGCAACACCTCAGGCAAGATCGATACCTTGCCGGCTTTAAACTTTTGCGAGCGGCTTTTGTTCCCTGCCTCGACGCGCCCAGGCCGAACAAGGTCACGACGAACGGCTGGCCTTGGCTACCATTTGATGCGGTAGTCCAGGCGCACGTTGCCGGCCGGCGTCAAATTCTGCGGGTCGGCAAAGGACGCGGAGAAATCGAGGTGCGGCGCCAAAGGCTGCTGAAACGAGACCGTGGTGGAAAAGGTGCTGCCGACATCCTTCAGGTTACCGATCGCGGATATGGAGGTCCCTGTCCGGGGAACGGCGAGGGTAACAGCCTGCGTCGCGGTAATGAAGTTTTCTGCCTTCTTCGGCCCTGCGTAATTGACGTTCAGCGACCGCGATGTGCTCATGTCCAGGTTTTCCGATACCGTCCAGCTCTGCGCGCGCTCAACACAAAGCATTCCCGTGCTGTTGAGCGCATCGACCCTCAAGGCGACCTCCCGCCGCCATACGGTCGAAAAGCGCTTTTGATCGTCGATCGCCGTACCCCAAAGCGTCGCCAGGCTGCTGCTGCGGAGGATCGCGCCGGTGGCCGCTCCGCCCAGACCCAGATCCAGGCCCGCGCTGACTTCCCAAGCCATCGGCAACCGAAAGCCGAGCGTCGTCTTATATGTGCGCGGCGCTACCTTGACCGGCGACCAGATCATCAGATCGCTGGCTTTGGTAACCTGCGGCAAGCTGACACTCGCAAGAAGACCAAGAACGCCACGCAGGGTGCGTTTTGATTTGAAGCCCATGTTAAAGCCCGCATTCTCTCCACCCCGATCTCACGATATTCGGGGCACGCCAAAGCAACGGCCAGACACGGAACAGTGCCGCATGCTGGCTTCGGATTGATTTGTTCGGTTAAGCGCCGGCAAATCGCAGCGCATCGGTGCCAAGGTTGACGGCATCCGTCGAAGGGAATAGCGCCCCTGCCAATCGAGCGGCGCCCTTCGACCGGAAGATTCCCACCCGGCGCCGGAGTTGTAAACCCCTCGGATCGATGTTTTTTGCTGCGTTGCACACATGTCGCAGTCGCGACACGGCGGCATAAAAGCGACGACACCGCAAAGAGCCTGAAAAGCCGGGTTTTGCCGGCCAGCTATAGCCTCAATGGCAGGCGATCACATTCCCGCGAGCCGTGTCGCATCAAGCCGTGAAGCGGCGGCTCACTCCACCCTGAGCCCGGCCTTTTTCAGAATCGGCAGCACCCGATCGCAGAAATAGGGAAGCTCCTGCGTGTAGTTGACGAAGGACAGGGCAATGCCGGCATAGCCCTGCTCGGAGATCGCGATCATCTCGTCCGCGATCCGCTGCGGCGTGCCGATCAGCGGATAGCTGCCCGCCCCGCCGGCAAAGCGCTGGCGGTAGCGGTCATAGGCTTCGCGATCATGGGATTGCGAGAATTCCTTCTTGCCCGCCATATGCTGATCGACAGCGGCGTGATCGGCCATGGTCACGGCGTAGCGGGTGTAATAGTCCTGCGCCTCTGCCTGCGTTTCGCGGCAGACGACATGGCAGACCGTGTAGACCCCGACCTGCCGGCCCTTTTCTTCAGCGCGTGCGGCGATGTCGGCCACATGCTTTCCGGCTTCATCGATCTCGGTAAAGGTGGTGAAGAGATAGTCGCAATGGTCAGCGGCAAAGTCGCGGCCGGGGCCGCCAAAGGCCGCGTTCATCGTCACCGGCCGCGGTGCCTGCAGGCTCGCCGGGCGGCTGACGGCTTCCTTCAGATTGTAATAGGTGCCGGCATAGTCGAGCGGCTCATCGGAGGCGTAGAGCTTTTCTACGATTTCGAGCCATTCCGCCGCCTGTTCATATCCCTTCTCGACAAGCGGCATGCCGAACATGCCGAACTCCTTCGGGTTCCAGCCGCAGACGATATTCAGCCCTGCCCGTCCCTGGCTGATATGATCGACCGTTGCAAGCGACTTGGCGGCATAAAGCGGATGAACAAGCGGCACATGCACCGTCATGAACAGGCCGATGCGATCGGTTGCTGCCGAAAGTGCCGCCGCCCAAGTGAAGGTTTCGAACGACCATTCGCGTACCCGGTTCTTGCCGCCGAAGCCGCGCCACCTGGCAATCGGTAGAAAAAATTCAAGCCTGGCGCGATCGGCGATCTGCGCGGCGGTCAGATTATCCTGCCAACCGGCCGTCCAGCGCTCGGGCACGTCGGTGATTGCCAGACCGCCATCCGCATTGGCGGAGAACACGCCGAGTTTCAGCCGGTTCGGCCCCTTGAGCGGATGCGTCTTCATGATGGCTTCCTCCTCGAGTTTACCGAGCGTCTGCGCTGCCGGTGATATGCAGCGACACGACATGAGAATGTGTGACGTTCGCGGGAGGGAATTTCAAGCTTAAAATTTATAGACCGGCATCAAGATTGGAAACCGCAGCATTGGCCGCATGAGTGACGTTTCGTCACCTGGCGCCCGACGTTCCGATTTAGGCTGTCGAGCGCAGGGACACTGGGATCCTTTATAAAGAAAACTATCTATTTGTAGCATTCACTTTACAATTGAAAAATAAAGTTTTCAATTGTAAAGATGACTATAGGTTTTCGAATTTGAATGTGGAAACTCTATGACACGACCAAAATCCCAAAGTGTGCTGCGCTTCCCGTTTTCGACGATCTTCGGAAGCGAAGCTCACGTGCGCGTGATGCGGGAACTGTCGCGTCATGCCGGGCAGTTAAGCGTAGGCAACCTTATGACCAGAACCAGGATGACGCGTCCTTCGGTACTCGCTTCTTTGGCCGGTCTCACGGAACTACAGGTCGTCATCGAAAGCGGAACCGGATATGCCCGTCTTTTTAGCCTCAACCAATCGTCTCCATTTTTTGTCTCCGTTCAATCCCTGTTTGAAGCAGAAGAACAGCGGTTCACCGATATTCTCGAAGCGGTGAAAGAATGCGTATCCCTATTTGAAGGCAGGGTGATTGCTGCCTGGATATTTGGTAGCGTTGCGAGAGGCGAGGACAACGCGTCGAGCGATCTGGACATTGCCTTGATCGTTGATGACATTCAAATCGAGGCGATACAAAATGAAAGTATCGACTTTTTTGCAGACAAAGGCGAAAGGCTATTGTTTTCGCCATCAATCAATACCCTCTCCGTCAGCGATCTAAGACGACTGCGCCAAAATCACAACCCATTGTGGAAAGCCTTTCTAAACGAAGCATTGGTAGTTGTGGGACCTCGCCCGGAGGCGATCTCGTAGCTGAGAAGTGAGGAACACGGTGACTAGAAGCGGCCCTTCCAAACCGTCCGACGCTCGCCATGGTGCAAATCGCCTGATAATTGCCAGGGGATTTTTGGAAGCCGCGCAGATTCAAGTTGACAAAGCTAAAGTCGGAACTCTTGGAAACCCAATTGCCGCAACTGTTGTTAACGCCGCAATTGCCTACACGGATGCGCTTACCGCAACGTTTGCAAATAAGATAAACCAGAATGATCATACTGCGGCCATTAAGACCCTGCGAGACGCCTTGGGCAATCGATTTCCAAAGGCTCAGGAAACGAGATTGACTCGGATTCTGGGAAACAAGGACCTTGCCCAATACGGCGGACGCTTCATGCTGCTATCTGACGCCGAAGTTCTGCTGGAGCAACTGAAAGAGTACGCGCTGTGGGTGGAAAGCGAGATATCGCGCTTATGATCGTGCCCCCGACGCAGAATGTCTACACTCCTTCAGATCGGCCCGCATCTGATGGATATTTTTGTGCGTTGCTTTATTTGACGCAACGCTATCGCAGCAAGATTATCAAACCAAATTTCGATGAGGAATCAGCCTATTTAGCACGGACTTTTTCACCCGGTACAAATCGATTCGATATGTTCAGGCGGTTCGCGACCGGGGTACAACCTCGCTTAGCAGCCAGTTCTGAAACAATGTCGCCGTCTCGTTGGTCTGCTTCCTTTCCGGCATGACGACGTAATAGCTGTTCTCTGTCGGCATCGGCAGATCAAACAGCGGCAGAAGAGTACCGGCCTTGAGCTCCTCCTCGATCAGATAGGTCGGCAGAAGCGCCACGCCGAGCCCGGCGATGGCGGCTGCGATGATCATGGAGAACTGGTCGAAGCGCGCGCCGGGATAGGCATTCTCGCTCGGCAGTCCCTGCAGGTCGAACCATTGCGCCCAGAGCTTCGGACGCGTCGTCAGATGCAGTAGCGGCGCTCCCGACAGTTCCTCCGGCGACACCAGAGCCAGACATCGGGCAAGCTCGCGGCTGGCGACGGGCAGCACGGTCTCGTTACAAAGAAAGGTCGCCACAGCGCCGGCCCAGGCCGGCAGGCCATAGTGGATGGCAAGGTCGAAATTATCCTCATCGAAGCTGAAGGGCTTCGAGCGCGATTCCACGGTGACGGCGATATCGCGATGTTCGTCGAGAAACCGCCCGAGGCGCGGCACCAGCCATCGCGTGCCGAAGGTCGGCAAGGTCGCGACCTTCAGCGACAATTTCATCTGGCCGGCGGCGACGGCGCCGATCATCAGCCGCTCCGAACGCAGGAGCAGGTCTTTCACCTCCGGCAACAGCCGAAGACCAGCCTCGGAGAGCACGACGCGCTGACGAACGCGCTCGAACAGTTTCAAGCCCGTCTGCTGCTCGAGATCGCCGATCTGGCGGCTGACGGCGCTTTGCGTGAGGTTCAGCTCTTCGGCCGCACGCGAAAAATTCTGGTGTCGCGCCGCACATTCGAAGGCCTGCAGATTGACGATGTCAGGGATGAGGCGTCGGCGCATGTTCATTCCATTTTCGCATCAAGTTAGAATTCTCTCTCACAACAAAAGCGGCCGAACAAGAGATATTCTGCCAAATAGGAATGATATAGCCTTTCAGGAAGAGATCGCACATGAAACCCGATCACATCTCGACCAGCGATATTCGCAGCGCCTTTTCAGCCGCAATGTCGGCGATGTATCGCGAAGAAGTTCCCGCCTACGGCACGCTCATGGAACTGGTTGGCCGCGTCAACGACGAGACGCTGGCGGCACAGCCTCAATTGAAAGAGCGGCTGGAGGCAACTGATTATCTCGATCGCATCTCCGAAGAGCGGCACGGCGCCATCCGGCTCGGCACGGCAGCGGAACTGGCGATGATGGCGCGGGTCTTCGCGGTCATGGGCATGTATCCGGTCGGCTATTACGATTTGTCGACCGCCGGCGTGCCGGTTCATTCGACCGCGTTCCGCCCCATCGGCGATGCGGAACTGAAGCGCAATCCCTTCCGCGTCTTCACCTCGCTGCTGCGGCTCGATCTCATCGCCGATGAAGATCTTCGCAAGGCGGCCGCGGATATTCTCGCAAAACGCCGGATATTCACGGAGGGTGCGGTTGCACTCACGGAAAAGGCCGAACGCGATGGCGGGCTGACCATGGCCGACGCCGGCCGGTTCATCGACGAGGTGCTGGAGACCTTCCGCTGGCATGACGAAGCCAATGTCGATGCCGGCATGTACCACCGCCTCCACGATGCCCATCGGTTGATCGCCGATGTCGTCTCATTCAAGGGGCCGCATATCAATCATCTGACGCCGCGCACGCTCGATATCGACTGCGTCCAGGCGCTGATGCCGGACTACGACATCGCACCGAAAGCTGTCGTCGAAGGCCCGCCGACACGCAACTGCCCAATCCTGCTGCGCCAGACCTCGTTCAAGGCGCTCGAAGAGCCGGTCTCCTTCCGCAACGCCGATGGCGTCTGGGAAGCGGGCTCGCATACGGCCCGCTTCGGCGAGATCGAACAACGCGGCATTGCGCTGACGCCGAAGGGCCGCGCGCTTTATGACAGGCTGCTCGATCAGTCTCGCAAGATCGTGCGCCCGGCGGCCGACGGATCGAACGCGCGCGATTATGGGGCAGCACTTGCCGAGAGCTTTGCCGAATTCCCGGATGACTGGGCGGCGATCCGCGCCGAAGGCCTCGGCTACTTCACCTATTCGCTGACGGCCAAAGGCAAGACCGCCGCAACGAGCCGTGGCGATATCGACACGCTGATCGAACAGGGTCTCGTCCAGTTCGACCCGATCGTCTACGAGGATTTCCTTCCCGTCAGCGCCGCCGGCATCTTCCAGTCCAATCTCGGCGATGGCGCACAGCAGGAATTCGTCGCCAGCCCGAACCAGCAGCGCTTCGAAGCCGATCTCGGCATGAAGGTGCTGAATGAATTCGATCATTATGCCGGCATCGAGCAGGCCTCGATCGACGCCTGCCTGCGGGCACTATCCAAGCAAGACGCTGCCGAGTGAGCTCGGCGATGCTAGTCGCCGCTCGCCCCCGGATCAAAGAAAAGTGGAGTTTCTAAAGATGAACGTCGCAGCCAAATCCCCTTCCGTTGCAGCCGAAGCTGCCGCAATCCTTGAAAAGCTCGGCGTCGACAAGGCGCTTTATACTGGGGGCGACATGCCCTCCTATTCGCCGGTCACGGGCGAGAAAATCGGCAGCCTCAAGACCGTTTCGGCTGACGAAGCTGCCAGCAGGATCGAGAAGGCTCATGCCGCATTCCGCGCCTGGCGTCTTGTTCCGGCTCCGAAGCGCGGCGAACTGGTGCGCCTGCTCGGCGAGGAGCTGCGCGCCGCCAAGGACGATCTTGGCCGCCTGGTTTCGATCGAAGCCGGCAAGATCCGCTCCGAAGGCCTCGGCGAAGTGCAGGAGATGATCGACATCTGCGATTTCGCCGTCGGTCTTTCCCGCCAGCTTTACGGCCTGACGATCGCCACCGAACGTCCGGGCCATCGCATGATGGAAACCTGGCATCCGCTCGGCGTCGTCGGCATCATCTCCGCCTTCAACTTCCCGGTCGCCGTCTGGTCATGGAACGCGGCGCTGGCACTGATCTGCGGCGACGCCGTCGTCTGGAAACCCTCAGAAAAGACGCCGCTGACGGCGCTTGCTTCGCAGGCGATCCTCGACCGCGCGCTTGCCCGCTTCGGCGATGCGCCGGTGGGCCTGTCGCAAGTCCTGATCGGCGATCGCGCGATCGGCGAAATCCTCGTCGACCATCCCAAAGTGCCGCTCGTATCGGCAACCGGTTCGACCCGCATGGGCCGTGAAGTCGGGCCGCGGCTTGCCAAGCGTTTCGCCCGCGCCATTCTCGAACTCGGCGGCAACAATGCCGGTATCGTCTGCCCGTCGGCCGATCTCGACATGGCGCTGCGCGCCATCGCCTTTGGCGCCATGGGCACGGCCGGCCAGCGCTGCACGACGCTGCGTCGTCTCTTCGTCCACACAAGTGTCTACGATCAGCTCGTTCCGCGTCTGAAGAAAGCCTATCAGAGCGTTTCGGTCGGCGATCCCCTGCATTCTTCCGCTCTCGTCGGCCCGCTGATCGACAAGGCCGCGTTCGACGGCATGCAGAAGGCAATTGCCGAGGCCAAGGCCCATGGCGGTTCCGTCACCGGCGGCGAGCGGATCGATGTCGGCCATAGCGACGGCTATTACGCAAAGCCGGCGCTTGTGGAAATGCCGAAGCAGGCAGGTCCCGTCATGGAAGAAACCTTCGCGCCCATCCTCTACGTCATGCCCTATGACGATTTCGAAGCTGTCATCGACGAGCACAATGCCGTTGTCGCCGGCCTTTCGTCGTCGATCTTCACGCGCGACATGCAGGAATCCGAGCGTTTCCTCGCAGCCGACGGCTCCGATTGCGGCATCGCCAACGTCAATATCGGCACCTCGGGCGCCGAAATCGGCGGCGCATTCGGCGGCGAGAAGGAAACCGGCGGCGGCCGCGAATCCGGCTCGGACGCCTGGAAGGCCTATATGCGCCGGGCCACCAACACTGTGAACTACTCCAAGGCCCTGCCGCTGGCGCAGGGTGTCTCCTTCGACATCGAGTAAGCTCCATGACGATCGCCCCCAAAATCGAAGAGGCGGCCTTCAAGCCCGCTTCCCGAATTGCGTACATTGGCGTTTCCATCATTCTTCAGATCGGCGCGCGCGCCAGCGCGATGAAGCGGGACGGCCTGCCCGTTATCATTCTCGGCGCGGGTGAGCCGGATTTCGATACGCCCGATAATGTGAAGGAAGCGGCGAAAGCCGCCATCGATCGCGGCGAAACGAAATATACCGCGCTCGACGGCACGCCCGAACTGAAGAGGGCAATCGTCGGCAAATTCCAGCGCGAGAACGGCATCGACTACGCACTCGACGAAATCACGGTCGCGACGGGTGCCAAGCAGATCCTGTTCAATGCCTTCATGGCATCGATCAATCCGGGCGACGAGGTCATCATCCCGACGCCCTACTGGACCTCCTATTCCGATATCGTCGAGATCTGCGGCGGCGTGCCGGTTTTGATCCCCTGCGATGCCAAGGCCGGTTTTCGCCTGAAGGCGGATCAGCTCGAGAAGGCGATCACACCCAAGACGCGCTGGCTGCTTCTCAATTCGCCATCGAATCCATCGGGTGCGGCCTATTCCAAAGCCGATTATCTGCCGCTGATCGAGGTGCTGCTACGCCATCCGCATGTCTGGCTGATGGTCGACGACATGTATGAGCATATCGTCTATGACGGCTTTGAGTTCACCACGCCCGTTGCGATCGAGCCGAGCCTCAAGAGCCGGACGCTGACGGTGAACGGCGTTTCCAAAGCCTATGCCATGACCGGTTGGCGCATCGGCTATGCCGGGGGCCCCAAGGCTCTCATCAAGGCGATGGCGGTCATCCAGAGCCAGGCGACATCGTGCCCCTCCTCCGTCAGCCAGGCGGCGGCCGTTGCCGCACTGAATGGCCCGCAGGACTTTCTTGCAGATCGCAAGGCGAGCTTCCAGCATCGGCGCGATCTCGTCGTCGGGCGGCTCAACGCAATCGAAGGCCTGGATTGCCTGGTACCGGAAGGTGCCTTTTACACATTCTCAGGCTGCGCCGGCTTACTCGGAACGACAACGCCATCCGGAAAATCTATCGGGACCGATGCGGATTTCTGCGCCTATCTGCTCGATGAAGCGCATGTCGCCGTTGTCCCCGGCTCGGCCTTCGGATTGTCGCCCTATTTCCGCATTTCCTATGCGACATCGGAAGCCGATCTCGTCGAGGCCCTTGATCGCATCGAACGGGCCTGCGCGGCTCTTCGACGGTAATCCTTGCAAGGCCGGGATCAGTTTGCGCCGGAAGGAAACCCGACATCGATTGAGTGGCTGGCCTGGCATCAAAACGACTGTGGCGCCCATGAGGGCGCCACCTGTTTCGGCAACGATGACTTCCGCCTACCCCGCTTCTCTCATCCTGATCTTTTCCAGGCTGTAGACCTGCCCGAAGCGATTGGCGAGGAAATCGCCAAGATCGATTTCTTCCTGGCAGACGAAGCCCTTGGCGGGCAGCTTGCCCTGCGCGAGCAGATCAAGCACGGTGGTGATGCCGGCCGCGGTGGTGATCTGGATGGCGCTCATCTTCTTACCGGCGACGATCCCTGCATAGACCTTGTTGGCATAGGTTTCCTGCATGTAGCGGCCTTCGCGCCAGCCGCAGACGGTGACGAAGACGACCACCACGTCCTGCATGGTGGCAGGCAGCGCGTTTTCGAACAGATCCTTCAGCACGTCGCGGCGGTTCTTGAGGTTCAGATCGTTGAGCAGCGCTTTGATGATGGCCTGATGGCCGGGATAGCGGATGGTGCGGTAGTTCATCGTGCGCACGCGGCCAGCCAGCGTCTTGGCGAGCGTGCCTAGGCCACCGGAGGTGTTGAAGGCCTCATAGGTAACGCCGTCGAGCGAGAATTCCTCGCGCTCTTCCATCGCCGGCACGGTCACGAGCTTGCCTTCGACGATCGCTTCGCAGGGCTCGATATATTCGTTGATGAGGCCGTCCGTGCTCCAGGTCAGATTGTAGTTCAGGGCATTGGAGGGATATTGCGGCAGCGCGCCGACGCGCATGCGCACGCTGTCTAGGCTGTCGAAATGCTTGGTAAGATCATTGGCGACGATCGAGATGAAGCCCGGCGCCAGGCCGCATTGCGGAATGAATGCGGTATTCGCACCCTTTGCCAGATCCTCCACCTTCTTCGTCGTGGCAACATCTTCGGTGAGGTCGAGATAATGAACGCCGGCCTCGAGTGCCGCTTCCGCCACGAAGCCGGTCAAATGGAAGGGAGCGGCCGACAAGACGGCGAATTTACCCTTCAGGATGGCGACAAGCCCGGCCCGGTCGGCAATGTCGACGGCTACCGTGGAAATCGCAGGATGGCGGTCGATCTTATTCAGCTGCTCCTGGCTGCGGTCTGCGACGGCAACCCGGTAATCGCCGGTTTCCGCCAGCATCAGAGCGATCGCCCCACCGATCTTGCCTGCGCCGATGACCACTATCTCTTTCATATGACTCCCCTGCATTTCATTGATAAGGTTTTTATAGTGTAGGCTGGAGTTGGACGATTGATAGCGACGAAAAATTCATTTCGTTGTATGACTATATACAAAACGACGAACTGATTTTGCAAAACGCAGGAAGCGCTATGCAGGTTACCGATAAGGACCGCGAACTGATCGCCTTGCTTGGCCAGAATGCCCGCATGTCAGTGGCAGCGCTTGCCAAAAAGCTGTCGCTGTCGCGCACCACCGTTCAGGCGAGGCTCGAACGATTGGAGAGGGAAGGCGTGATATCAGGCTATGGCGTGCGGCTTTCGGAGGCCTATCTTTCAGGCCTCATTCGAGCGCACATACTGATAACCATCGCGCCAAAAGCCTTGTCGGCGGTGACGGCATCGCTCAACGCGATCCCTCAGGTCACCACGCTTCATTCGGTCAGTGGCACATTTGATTTGATTGCCATCGTTGCGGCACCCTCGATTTCCGAGCTGGACCAGCTGATCGACGGGATCGGCACGATCGACGGCGTCGAACGCACTCTTTCCTCGATCATCCTTTCGACGCGAATCTCGCGTTAAAACAGACCGGTCATGCGAGCGCTGCCGGCTCCATCTCGGGCGTGGTGGAAAGGACCGCTTCCTTCAAAGCACGCGAATAGGGATGCTGCGGATTGTCGAGGACGGCGCGCGCTCCGCCCTGCTCGACGATTTCACCCTTCTTCATGATGATGATGCGATCGCTGATATAGTACGCGGTCGCCAGATCATGGGTGATGTAGATGATCGAAAGGCCGAGTTCTTTCTTCAGCTGACCGAAGAGATTGACGATCGCCATTCTAAGCGAAGCGTCGACCATCGAAACCGGCTCGTCGGCCACCAGCAAACGAGGCTGCGGTATGAGCGCGCGGGCAATCGCAGTGCGCTGCAGCTGGCCGCCCGACAATTCGTGTGGAAATCGGCCCTTTATCTCGGCGAGTGTCAGGCCGATATGGGCAAGCGCATCGTCTGCCATGCGCTCGACGTCCGCTCGGCTCGGCCGCTTGCCGTCAGGCGCAAAGTTCCGAGCCGTTTCGAAAAGATATCGATCGACCCTCTTGAGTGGATTGAAAGCCTCGAAAGGGTTCTGAAGCACCGGCTGAACCTCGCGCATGAAGGCGCGGCGTTCAGATCGTCCGTGGATGGCGACAGGCTTGCCGCGAAAGTTGAGATCGCCGGATGTCGGCGCCGTCTGGCCGAGGATCATCGATGCAATTGTGGATTTGCCCGAGCCTGACTCGCCGACGATGGACAGGATCTCCGGCTCCTCACCCAGGCTCAGACTGACATCGCGCACCGCCACTATCTGGCGACGGCTGAGCATGCCGCCCTGCCGGTAGACCTTGCTGACATGCGAGAGGGAAAGAAGATCGCTCATTGCTTCCCTCCCGTTACCGCGAAGCAGGCAACGCGCCGGTCCGGTTCGACCGTCACCATCGGCGGCGTTTCGCGACTGCAGATATCCATGCGCTTCGGGCAGCGCGGATGAAAGCGGCATCCTTCCGGCGGCATCGCGAGATTGGGCGGCCGTCCTTCCAGCGAGGGCCGTGTCGAGGCATCTCCGATCCGCGGCAGGCTTGCGACCAGGTGCTGCGTATAGGGATGGAGCGGCATCTGAAAGAGCTTGCGCGTTGGCGCTTCCTCGACCAGTCGGCCGGCATAGACGATGCCGATACGATCGGAAACGGCGGCGTGAACGCCCATGTCATGGGTGACGAACAGGAAGGAGGACCCCATCTCGCGCTGTATCTCGCGGATCATCGAAAGCACGTCGCGCTGAACGATGACATCGAGCGCCGTCGTCGGTTCGTCGGCAATGATGAATTCCGGCGTGAGGATGGTAGCGAGCGCGATCGTCATGCGCTGGCGCATGCCGCCGGACAATTCATGCGGATAGGCGTCGAGAAGATGGGCATCGAGCTTTAGCCGCTGAAGATGGGCGCCCACACGGTCGAAGAAAGTGGCGCGATCGGCTTTCATATGGCGGAAGGCGAAATCCGTGAACGAATGCCGGATGCGGCGCACGGGATTGAGCACATTCATCGATCCCTGCATGATATAGGAGAGATGTCGCCAGCGAAGCGATGACCGCTGCTCCGCCGTCATCGCGTAGATATCCTGCGTCCCATTGTTGAAATGGAATTTGACGGCACCGGAGACGACGCGAAGCGGCGGCCGGATGGCGCCTGCGATCGTCTTGATCAGCGTCGTCTTGCCGCTGCTCGATTCACCTGCAACGCCATAGATCTCGCCGCGGCCGATCGACAGGCTGACATCGTCGACGGCACGCACTTCGCGATCGACGCCATAGAGGAAAGCCCGGTAATAGGCCTTGAGGTTATTGACCTCGACGACAGCCTCCATGCCTAGCCTCCCATCCGGTTCAAACGACTGCGGGGGTCGTTGTATTCATTCATTGACATCGACAGCAGGAAGAGCGCCATGAACAGCACCACGATGGCGGCCACCGGCGCTGCAACCCACCACCACGTGCCGGCGATCAGCGCCGAATGCGCATTGGCCCAATAGATCATCATGCCCATGGTCGGCGTCTCGATATCGGTGAAGCCGAGCACCGCAAGCGTGATCTCCATGCCGATCGACCAGATCATGTTGTTCATCGTCGTGGCAAAGACGATTGGCAGCACATAGGGCAGATGTTCCTCGACGAGGATCTTGCGCATGCTCATGCCGGAATAGACGCTCTGCGTGGTGAAAGGCCGCGTCTTCAGGCTGATCGCCACCGAGCGGATGAGGCGCGCGTCGTAGGACCAGCCAAGCGAGGCCATGACGACGATGAGCACCGTCCAGGTCATTTCATCCTTGAGCACGAAATAGAACAGGATCAGCAGCGGAAACTGCGGGATGACCATGATGCTGTCATTGATCGCCATCAGCACCCGATCGACAGCGCCTCCGGCATAGCCGGCCACCAGCCCCACGACAAGCGAGATGATGCGCGAGAGAAAGGCTACGCCGATGCCGAAATAGAGCGTGTTGCGCAGCGCCGTCGTGAGCTGCCAGAAGACATCCTGGCCGCGCGACGTCGTACCCAGCCAGTATTGCCCATCCGGCGGCATGTCGGGCGGCAGCAGGTAAAGATCGGAAGGGCCATAGGGCGAGAAGTAGGACAGGATCACCAGCCCGACGATGACGGCGAGCAGCAGGAGACCGCAGAGGAATTCCATATTCTGGCGAGCAAGGTCGCGAACGATCGTCAGCATGGCCTACTCCGCCTTGATGCGCGGGTCGATCAGCGGACCCAATATGTCGATGATGAAGACTGCGGCAGCGACACCGACGATCGATAGCGCGCTCAGCCCCAGGACGAGACTGTAGTCGCCGGCATGCACCGCCGAAATCAGGAGATTGCCGATGCCGGGATAGCCGAAGACGATCTCGGTAATGACCGTGCCGTTGAAGACGGCACCGAGCGACATCGCAAGCCCGGTAAACTGCGGCACCATGGCATTGCGTGCGATGTAGGAGCGCAGGATCTTGCGCTTCGGCACGCCGCCGAGCTCGGCAAAAACCACGTAATCCTCGGTGATGATATTGGAGACGAGCGCCCGCATGCCGATCAGCCAGCCGCCTGTCCCGACAAGAATCAGCGATAACGCCGGCAGGATGGAGTGGCGGAGAATATCGAGCACCAGCGCGAAGGACAGCTGCAGATTGGTGTTCATCTCATAGCCGCCATTGATCGGCAGGATCGGCCATACATAGCCAAAGACAATGATGAGCACGAATGCGAGGATATAATAGGGGATCGGCTGCATAGCGATGAATACCAGGCTCACGGCCTTCAGCACCGCGCTTTTGCGATAATAGCCGGCGAGCGCGCCGACCATATTGCCCAGCAGGAATGTGATGATGACGGAAACGGTCATCAGGCCGATCGTCCAGGGCAGCGCCCTTGCAATGATGGCGGAAACGGGCGTGGGAAATGCCGAGAGCGACGGCCCGAGATCGCCGGTCGCAAGACGCCCCCAGAAATGCAGATACTGCTGCCAGACGGAACCCTCGAGACCGTAGAGCTCACGCAGCGACTGACGCATCAGCTCGACAGCGCGGGGATCCGATTGGCCCATCTGCTGGATGGCGCCGATGCTTTCCTCGACAGGATCGATGGGCGTCATATGCGTGATGAAGAACGTCGCGGAAATGCCGAGGAAGACAACGAGCAGGAATTGGCCAAATCGTTTCAATACGAAAACTGGATAGGACGTCATGCCGCCGTCTTCCTCGCTGCTTGCGCTTCATCATCAATTCAAAAGATTCGCCGGACGTGCCTAGTGTCCGGCGAAAGGTGCCTGACGCGGCGACTGCCGCGTCAGGGTCGGGAGAAATCAGGGCTGGGCCGGCTTCAGCTTGACCATCATCAACCGGGAGTTTGCCCAATTGGGAACAGGGTCCGTATAGGGGTCGGCAATGGTCGGATAGCTTTTCCAGTAGGTCGTATCCATCGAGGTGAAGACGTTGTAGGACATCAGCGGAATGGTCGGCATCTGCTGTGCCACCAGCTTCAGATAGTCCTTGCCAAGCTCGATGCCCTTCGGATCGTCTGCGCTGACGCGGCGAATGTTTTCGATGATCTTGTCGAGTTCCGGATTGGACCAGCGCTGCCAGTTGCGCGGTGCCTGGTTCTCGCCCTTCTTGGCAACGAACTCCGAATGCCAGCTGTCGAGGAAGAAGGAGAGATCCGGATCGCCGCCCCAGGTCTCGACGCTCCAAGCAATGGCGACCTGATAGCTGCCGGGCTGCAGCGCCACTTGCCAGAGGTTTGTCGTGGGTGCCGCCTTGGAGTCGATGCCGAAAGCTGCCCATTGCTGGGCGATCAGAGTACCGGCTCGGGTAAATACCGAGCGAGTGTCGCCTTCGACGGTCAGACGGATCTTGAATGGCTGTCCGTCGGGCGTCATCCATTTGCCGCCCGCCTTCTTGAAGCCGGCCTTTTCTAAAAGTTCGCCGGCCGCCTGCGGATCGGGCTTCCACCAGCCGTAGCCGAAGGCATTGCTGATCGCGGCCGGATCGGTCGGGATCTGATCCTTGTATTTCGGCTGCTTGCGGAGGATATCCGCAATCTGCTGGCCGATCGTCGGGTCGTATGGCTTGATCTTGCGCTTGCCGGTGTCGATCTCGAAATTCTTCAGCCAATCCTGCATCGGCGCCTGATAATCCGTCATGGCGATCGCCGTCGGTGGAACGCCGAGCGCGGAAAGCGTGGCGGCGCCGCGATAGCTTGCCATGTCGACGGCCTTGATGTCGATCAGCAGAGCCAGAGCCCAGCGCACGTCCGGATTCTGGAATACGGGATCCTGCGTGTTGAAGATCACCGCCGGCAAGGTCGGATCGGGATGGGCGAAGGGGAAGCCGGGGAACCAGCTTTCGGAGGTTTTCGATTTCTCCTTCAGCGTGAACATGCCTTCGGGCGTATTGTCATGAATGATATCGAGATTGTGCTCGAGCTGCGCGATGGTACGCTTGTCCGGCGGACCCGGATCGACATAGGAGACGTATTTCGGAGCGGGCTCGCCAAAGCGGGCGAGCGAGGTGCGCTGCCAGTCGTCACGTTTCTCCCAGGTGTACCATTTTCCCTGCGGATCGTACGCCTTCAGCTTGTAAGCGCCGAGCGAAACCGGATTGGCATTGTCATAGCGTACGGGATCGGCGACCTTCTCGAAGACATGCTTGGGCATGATCCAGGCGCCGTTCCAGCGGACGGTAA
>NZ_JAUQTZ010000040.1:0-49550 GCF_059803845.1 Rhizobium sp. UFLA01-1127
CGCCGTGCATCACCCGGATGTGGAATTCATCCGCCCCTGCAATCTCTGTCCGCATATGAAGCGCATCACGCTTGGCAATATCCGCAAGGCGCTGGAAGAGGGACGGCATGAGGTGACGATAGATCCCGCGATTGCCGCCGATGCCCGCCGCGCGGTGGAAAGGATGCTGGCGATATGAGCGAGATCATCGAAGAACTGAGCGGCCGCATCGTCATCGTCGGCAGCGGTCTTGCCGGACTGATGACGGCTCTGACGCTGGCGCCCGAGCCTGTGGTGATCGTCACCCGCTCCCTGATCGGCGAGGAAACGTCGAGCGCCTGGGCGCAGGGCGGCATCGCCGCGAGTGTGGGTGCGGACGATAGTGCGGCCTTGCATCTTGCCGATACGCTTGCCGCGGGCGACGGACTTTGCGACGCGAAGGTGGCGGCAAGGATCATTGCGGAAGCGCCCGCCGCGATTGCCGCGCTGGAGCGGGCGGGTATCGAGTTCGATCGCGATGGCGCCGGAGAATTATCCTTGGGACTTGAAGCTGCGCATTCGCTCCGGCGTATCGTCCATTCCAAGGGGGATGGTTCGGGTGCGGCTATCGTCCGTGCGCTTGCCGAGGCAGTGGCCCGCACGCCATCGATTACGGTGCTCGAGGGCTGTCAGGCGCAGCGGCTATTGCTGGATGGCGATCGCATTGCCGGTCTTCTGTGCCTGACCGACATGGGCAGTGTCGTGCTTCCGTCTTCCCGCATCGTGCTTGCCACCGGCGGTATCGGCGGCCTGTTCGATGCCACGACCAATCCGGTCGGCAATTTCGGACAGGGCATTGCCCTTGCGGCAAGGGCAGGCGCGCTTCTGGCCGATATGGAGTTCGTGCAATTCCACCCGACGGCGCTCGATAGCCGCAGACGGCCCCTGGCGCTCGTCAGCGAAGCGGTTCGCGGCGAAGGCGCGCTTCTCGTCAATGAATGCGGCGAACGCTTCATGGCTGGCGTCGAGGGTGCCGAGCTTGCGCCGCGCGATGTCGTCGCGCGGGCCATCAGCGCAGAGATTGCGCGTGGTGGCCGGGTTTTTCTCGATGCGCGAGACGCGCTCGGCAATCGCTTTGCCGCACGCTTTCCGGTGATAGATGCCCTTTGCCGCGAGGCGGACGTCGATCCGGCAAGCGATCTCATTCCCGTGCGGCCGGCCGTTCACTACCACATGGGCGGTGTGGCGACGGACGAGAACGGCCGCAGCTCGGTTCCCGGCCTCTGGGTCGCGGGCGAAGCTGCATCCACCGGCCTGCACGGCGCCAATCGCCTTGCCAGCAATTCGTTGCTGGAGGCGGCGGTCATGGGCATGCGGGCGGCGCGCGATATAGCCGGCATGGACGCGAGCTTCGCCAGGTTGCCGCATTATCTTCCACAGACGGTAGCGCCAGATCCGGCGCTAGTCCGGCCGATCGTGTCGCGGCATCTCGGCGTGCTGCGCAACGCCGGCGCCATCCATGGAGCGATTGCTGCGCTCCTACCGCTTTGTGAGCGGGAGGGACCGGCGACCGACCCTGCGCTGGTGGCATTGACGATTGCTGTCTTTGCAAGTTTGAGGACGGAGTCGCGCGGCGCCCATGCCCGCACGGATTTTCCGTTGAAGCTGCGGCATGCGCAGCGCCGCATGATGCATCTTGCCGACGCCCTGGATATTGCCAGGTCCGTCATCCCCTATTCGATGGCTAGGAGTGCCTGACATGACGCTTGCTCCCCTCCCGCGCCTGATCGTCGAACCGTTGGTGCGCAATGCGCTTATGGAAGATCTCGGCCTTGCCGGCGACATCACGTCCGCGGCCGTCATCCCTGCGGAGCACCGCTCCCGGGTTGCGATGGTGACCCGCCAGCCAGGTGTGGTCGCTGGCCTCGATGCGTCCGACCTTGCCTTCCAGCTTGTCGATCCGGCCATCGTCATGACCCGCCATGTCGCAGACGGTGCGAAGGTCGGGACAGGGCAGGTGATCGCAACAATCGAGGGGCCGTCGCGTGGTTTGTTGACGGCAGAGCGAACTGCGCTCAATTTCCTCGGCCATCTCTCCGGCATCGCCTCTGTCACCGGCGGCATCGTCGAGGCGATTGCCGGCACGAAGGCGTCAATCGTCTGCACGCGCAAGACGACGCCGGGTCTCAGAGCTCTCGAAAAATACGCTGTGCGTGCCGGCGGCGGCGTGAACCATCGTTTTGCGCTTTATGATGCGGTGCTGATCAAGGACAATCACGTCGCCATTGCCGGTGGTATCACTGAAGCCATTCGACGTTCCAAGGCCGGCGTCGGCCATATGGTCAAGATCGAAGTCGAAGTGGATACGCTGGCGCAGCTTCGCGAAGCGATGGAGGAGGGCGTTGATGCCGTTCTGCTCGACAACATGACGCCGGATCAACTGCGAGAGGCGGTCGATATCGTCGGCGGCCGTGCGATCATCGAAGCGTCGGGCCGCATCACACCGGCAACGGCTGCGGCAATCGCCGCATCCGGCATCGATCTCATCTCCGCCGGTTGGTTGACGCACAGCGCACCGACTCTCGATATCGGGCTGGACTGGACGGCGGTGGCCTGAAGCGAGGTCCTTGCGCCCTTCGATTGGCAATTCACCTCATCAATGCGGATTGCACGTCGGTCAATGCGAAGTCATCTCCGACATACAGTAGGGGGGCTGAGTGCCGTTTAGCGAGGGCATAGGCAAAGCAATCGCCGAAATTCAGACCGCCCCGCATACCGAAGCCCTTGCCGTATTGCAGGCGAGCCTTCATCGCAGCATGCGCGAGGTTTTCATCTATCGAGGCAATTCCGATTCGGAACTCGGCTAAAAACTCGTCGAGATCGGCAATCGCTTCGCGCCGGTCTCCGTTTCTGATCCTGCCCGCCAAGACCGTACCGGCTTCGACATAGTTGACCGCCGATATGAGACGTTGAGTGTCTATCTGAAGAGCCATCATGCAGTCGGAAGCTTCCGTCTCTTCGAACATGATCGCGATGATGGCGGACGCATCAACAACTATCATTGGGGAACGTCAAGCTCTGCATCTGTGTCGCCGACCGCTTCGTCCCACTCCTGTTTCGTGACAGGGCGGCGGTCGTAGCGGCCGGCACGCCCACGCACGAAAGCCTGCATGCGTGCAACATAATCCCTTTGTGCGTCCTGCTCGGCGCGCAGCCGTTCCAGCCGCTCGCGCATGGCGCGGGTGATGGCGTCGGTCATGGTCTCGCCGGTCAGGCGCGACAGCTCCCGCGCCAGCCGGTCCGCTTCCTCGGTCTTGATGCTCAATGCCATGGCTTCTTCTTTCTAGATGTGCAATCTAGATAACATGCATACATTGTTTCTTCAATGGAAAAGGGCACTGTCAAGCTTCAACCGATTAGAACCGGATGGTGTTAAGTTTCTTGCGTCAAAAAGTCTGAATCCGCTGTAGAATCAAAGAAATAGAGTATGATGTCGTCCGAAAGCCGATCACACTTTCGGCATCGCGCTCCAGCGAGCGGCTAAATTTCATCTCCCTGACGTGATGTGCGATGGAATAGCCGACTGCAGATCTAAACGACGACCGGCGCCTGCGCGCCAAGGTCCATGGAATCTCTCCGGTCATGATTTGCGAGGGCCGTCAAGCTACGTCCCGACGTCACCATCGTACAGAGCTTTCGTTGTCACAGCTTGATTACCGGGTACCGGCCCTCATGAAAGACGCTTGGCCTTCAAGACGGACACGGCGGTTTCGCTGTTATGGACATAGTCATTGGCGTCGGGCTGGCGCTGCACCAGGAGAATGAACAGAAGATCGGTCAGCATCAACTGCGCGTCACGGGCGGTAATCGCCGACGAACGGACGCGATCCTCGTCGCCGACGGTGTGAAGGCAAATATCGGCGACGCGGGAAAGCGGATTATCCTGCAAGCCGGTGACGGCGATGACGGTTGCCTGGCGCTGGCTTGCCAGTTCCGCGATCCTCAAGGTTTCGATACTGGCGCCGGAATAGGAAAGCGCAAAGAGCAGGTCGTCCGGCCCCAGCGTCGACGCATTCGCCATCTGCACATGGCTGTCGCTGTCATGGAGCACGTTGCGCCCGAGCTTCATCAGCTTGTAGGAAAAGTCGCGCGCGACCAGCGACGAGGCGCCAACCCCTGCCAGGTGGATGCGCCGGGCATCGTGAAGCGCCTCGAGCGCTTTTTCGATATCGGCTTCATTGTTGACCGAGATGGTCTGCTGCATCGCCTGCATCTTGCTGCCGAGCAGCTTTTGCAGGATCGTGAGGTAGCCATCGCCGACCTCGATCGTGCCGTGGATCATTCCGGCAGGCGCCTGCCATTCCTGCGCCTTGGCCTCGCTGACGGCAAGCTTCAATTCCTGATAGCCGGCATAGCCGAGCTTCTGGCTGAACTTGACCACGCTCGACTGGCTGCGGCCGGTTTCCACCGCAAGGGCTGCCGAGGAGAGACGCAACATCTGATCTGGATTATCGATGATGAACTGCCCGATCTGGCGATCGGCGGGTGCCATGGTTTCAAGCTGTGCGCTGATTTTCCTTAAGATCGACATTTGTCCCTTCAAGCCATCGAGGCCGCTTCACCCGTCGGCACGAGCACACCGAAAATAACATCCGGCGCACGCTCGGCAATCTCGCTTCGTGTCGTCGGACATTATCACAGCAAATTGGAATAAAAAATTCCAAATTCCGTTGACAGTATGGAATGGCCGATTAGTCTCTGTGACAAGCGGCAATGGACTCTCAGGTCCGCGCCTTTTCCTCGGCGGATTTCATCATGGACAGACTTCGCATCTCCGGCGGCAGAAGGTTGCAGGGCGCGGTGACCATCGCCGGCGCCAAGAACGCCGCGTTGCCGCAGATCGCCGCGGCACTCTTGAGCCCGCATCCTCTCGAGCTGACGAATCTGCCCGTGGTCAGCGATGTCGAGAACATGCTCGGGGTCGTTGCTCTCCACGGCGCTAGGATTGCCCGCAGGCCGCACGGCACGACGATCGACGCGAGCGACATCGTTTCGAAGGAAACGTCCTACGATACCGTGAGGCGCATGCGGGCAACCGTGCTGGTGCTGGCGCCGCTGCTTGCCCGCTTCGGCCATGCCCGTGTTTCACTTCCCGGCGGCTGCGCGATCGGTGCACGGCCCGTCGACATGCACATCAAAGCGCTCTCGGCGCTGGGTGCCGATATCGCGATCGAAAGCGGCGTGATCGTTGCGTCGGCTTCGAATGGCCTGAAAGGTGCGCGGATCGTGCTGAGTTCGCCGTCCGTCGGCGCGACGGAAACGGCGATGATGGCCGCCTGCGCGGCCAAGGGCGAGACCGAGATCCTGAATGCCGCCCGCGAGCCGGAAGTGGCAGATCTGGCGGCGTGCTTGAGCGCCATGGGAGCGCGGATCGAAGGGGCGGGGACGCATCGTATCCTCATCGATGGCGACACCGGCTGGCGCCCTGCTAGGCATCACGGTATTCCCGACCGCATCGAGGCAGGCACCTATGCCGTGGCGGCCGCAATCACCGGCGGCCAGCTCGAGCTCATCCATGCCCGGCTGGAAAATCTGGCCTCGGTCGTGCAGGCGCTCGAAGCCATGGGCGTCAGCGTCTGGCCCAGCGACCGCGGCCTGGTCGTCTCCAGGGATGGTCCGCTCAAGGGAGCCGATATCACCACGGAACCCTATCCCGGCTTTCCAACGGATCTGCAGGCGCAGTTCATGGCGCTCGCCTGCTGTGCCGAGGGTGCGTCGCTGATCCGCGAGACGGTGTTCGAAAATCGCTTCATGCATGTGCCGGAATTGATGCGCCTCGGCGCCAACATCACCCTGCAGGGCACGACGGCATTGGTGCGAGGCGGCGCGCCGCTCAAAGGCGCGCAGGTGATGGCGACGGATCTGCGCGCCTCCGTTTCGCTCGTCCTGGCCGCCCTCGCGTCGGAGGGCGAAACCATCGTCAACCGCGTCTATCATCTCGACCGTGGCTACGAGCAGCTCGATCGCAAACTGCGTCTCTGCGGCGCCGATATCGAACGGCTGACGTCATGACCGCCGTATCGAAAAGCGCTCTCTATTTCCTCGGCATCGATGGCGGCGGCACCGGTTGCCGGGCGCGTATCGAGGATATCGAAGGCACGGTGTTAGGGCAGGGATTGTCCGGGCCGGCAACGACCAGGCTCGGGATTGCCGAAGCATGGGCGTCGATTTCGCGCGCCTTCGAGGCGGCGATCGATGAGGCGGGATTGAGTGCCGCTGACGTTGGGCGCATCCATGCCGGTGTCGGGCTGGCCGGGATAGGCCGTAAGGGTGCGCTTGATGCGTTGAAGGCGATCGGGCACTCCTTTGCCAGCATCGATTTCGTCAGCGACGGCGAAGGAGCTTGCCTCGGTGCTCATTCCGGCCGCGATGGTGCCATCGTGATTGCCGGGACGGGTTCCATCGGTCTCGGTCTCGTCGAAGGACGGCTGTTGCGGGTCGGCGGCTATGGTTTTCCGATTTCTGATGAGGGCAGCGGCGCCTATCTCGGGCTAAAGGCCGTTCAGCTTGCGCTGCGCGCCCATGACGGCCGTGAACAGAAGACCGCATTGCTCGCTGAAATCATGCAACGCTTTCAGAGCGATCCGATGGAAGCTGTCGCCTGGATGGACCGGGCGTCTGCAACGGATTACGCGTCGCTTGCGCCTATGGTCCTGCGCCATGCTGATCAGGGCGATGCGGTCGCGCGGCGGATCGTCCAAAATGCCGCCGGCCATATCGATACGCTGGTTCGCACCCTGTTCGAAAAAGGTGCGCCGCGCGTCTGCCTGCTTGGCGGTCTTGCAAGCCCGCTTGAGCCTTGGCTTTCGCCGGATGTGCGCCGCCGCCTGAAGCCGACCGACGGCGATGCGGTGTCAGGTGCGATCATTCTGGCCAGGAGAGCCATTCGCAAAAGCTGAAGAGGGATCTGGGAGGCTGAATTTCGCACGATCGAAATGGAATATTTTATTCCTTCATAGGTTGACGAAAGGAATAAACGGACATAGTGTTAACCAAGGTAAACAGGGAATGGACGGGGAGCGAAGCCGAAAAGGCCATCCTGCGTCTTGGCTGACTGAAAACCGATTTTACTGCGGTGAACTCGATCTTGACGTGATCGAGCCTGCCACCCTGACCCATTGATATCGAAGCGTATTCCGCGAGCAGGCCCATGACAGAGCAGACGTTGATATCCGAACTGGAGCAGTTGGTTTCCGAAGGGCGCAATCCGAACACGATGCATATCGATCTGTTGCCGACCTTCGATATTCTGCGCGAGATCAACTATGAGGATCAGACGGTGCCTCTCGCGGTCGAGAAGGTGATCCCGGCAATCGCCGCCGCCGTCAATCAGATCGTGGCTGCTTTTCAGAAGGGTGGCCGGCTGATCTATATGGGCGCCGGCACCAGCGGTCGTCTCGGCGTTCTCGACGCGTCCGAATGCCCGCCGACCTTCAGCGTGCCACCGGACATGGTCCTCGGCCTGATCGCAGGCGGGCCGGATGCGCTGCGGCGCTCGATTGAAGGCGCGGAGGACGATCCCGAGCAGGGGCGCCAGGCTTTGAAGGAGATCAAGTTGACCAGGAACGATGTCGTCGTCGGCATCGCCGTCAGCGGCCGAACCCCTTATGTCATTGGCGGCCTGAACTACGCCAAGGATATCGGCGCCTTCACGGTGGCGCTCTCGTGCAATCCCAACTCCATCATCGCCGGCATTGCCGATCTCGCCATTTCGCCTGTCGTCGGCCCGGAAATCCTGACCGGCTCTACCCGCCTCAAATCCGGTACGGCGCAAAAACTCATTCTCAACATGCTGACGACGGCGAGCATGATCCGCATCGGCAAGAGCTATCAAAATCTGATGGTCGATGTCAGCGCCAGCAACAAGAAGCTGGTGGCGCGCGCCTCGCGCATCGTCATGCAGGCGACCGGCTGCACGCAGCAGGAAGCGCGCCGCGTGCTCGATCTGACGGCAAACGACGTCAAGCTGGCCATTCTCATGGAAATTACCGGGATGGGCATTGAAGATGCCCGCACGGCATTGCAAAACGCTGACGGATTCCTGCGCAAGGCCATCAACGCCAGGACTGCTTGAGACAACCATCGCGCTGTGCCGCGGCGGCAATCAATGGGCCAAAATTGGCTGGGGACATTAAAAAATTCGGAGGACTGAAAGTGAAAGGGAATTTTGGAAAGAAGCTGATTTCGGGAGTGTCGCTCGCCGTGGGGCTTGGTCTTGCGACGGTCGCGGTGCCAGCGGAGGCGGCGACGCTGCGCATGGCATGGTCGCAGGACGCAACCGGGCTGGATCCGCACAAGCAGACGGCCTTCTCCTCCATCCGCCTGCTGGAACTGATCTACGAGCCGCTCGTTCGCCTCGACGGCAATTTGCAGATCGTGCCCGGCGTCGCAGAGAGCTGGCAGTTCTCCCCCGATGGAAAGCAGCTGACATTCAAGCTCAACGCCAAGGCCAAGTTCCAGAATGGCGCGCCCGTCACGTCAGCTGATGTGAA
This sequence comes from Rhizobium sp. UFLA01-1127, assembly GCF_059803845.1. Taxonomy (NCBI): domain Bacteria; kingdom Pseudomonadati; phylum Pseudomonadota; class Alphaproteobacteria; order Hyphomicrobiales; family Rhizobiaceae; genus Rhizobium; species Rhizobium sp. UFLA01-1127. The sequence goes on from NZ_JAUQTZ010000040.1 coordinate 8,511, forward strand.
AGCCTCTTTCCAGCGCATCCTAGATCAGGCGACCGGGGCAGTTGCCCGTGCCAATTTCCTGTCGATTGCAGGCATCGACACGCCCGATGCCAATACGGTGGTCTTCAATCTGTCGCAGCCCGACGCTCCGATCCTGACCTCCATGACGAGCCTCAATGCCGCGATCGTTTCGGAAAGCGAAATCACCGCCGGAGCCATTGGCACCAAGGCGATCGGCTCCGGCCCCTTCAAGCTCGACAGCTGGGTTCCGAATTCCAAGGAAGTCTTGAGCGCCAACAAGGACTGGGCTGGCGGTAAAGTCGGGGTCGACGGCATCAACATCAGCGTGCTGCCGGACGAAACGGCGATCCTTGCCTCGCTGCGCACCGGTCAGATCGATTTCGCGCTTTTGAACGATCCGCTGGTGGCGACGCTGGTGCCAAAGGAGCCGAAGCTGCAGCTCACCCGCACGCCGGTTCTCGCGTATAATGTCCTACAGCTCAATCCCTCGCGCAAGCCGATGGATCAGCTGGCCGTACGTCAGGCGATCTCCTGCGCAATCGACCGCAAGGATGTGATGGACACCGCAGCACTCGGCGAAGGCAAGGTGACCGGGCCGCTGACGATGCCGCTCTATGCGACCGACCCGAGCCAGCTTTTCTGCTATAAGCGCGATGTGGCCAAGGCGAAGAAGCTGATGGCCGATGCCGGCCTTGCCAACGGCTTTTCGGCGACGGTGATCGCCGCAACCGGCGAACCGCCGACGGCTACAGCCGAAGCGCAGGTCATCCAGTCGCAGCTCGCCGAAATCGGCATCAAGCTCGATATTAAGGTGATGGAACTCAACGTCTATGTCGACACCTGGCTGAAGGGCAATTTCGACATGGCGGTTGCTCTCAACGGCGGCAGTGCCGATCCCTATTCCATGTATAACCGCTACTGGACGAAATCGGGCAATCTGCAGAAAGTCGCCAACTACATCGACGACACGCTGGACAGCCTGATGCAGAAGGGCCGCGCCGAGACCGATCCGACCAAGCGCAAGGCGATCTTCGCCGAATTCGAAAAGCATATCGCCGAAGTCTCGCCCTGGATCTGGCTCTACACGGCTTACGGCTACACGGCCGAGCAGAAAAACGTCGAGGGCTTCGTGCCGACGCCGACCGGCTCGCTATTCGGTCTGAGCAAGGTCACGATCAAGTAGCGATGACCGGGACCTAGAGCGCTTTCCTTTTGAATCACGTTATGGAAGCGCTCTATCTCTTTGTTTTTTTGTAATTTCGGCCGCAAGTTCACATCTTGGTTTAGCTGAAATTGCCCTAGAGGAAGTGTAATGGCATACCTGACGCGCCGGCTGATGACATTCCCGCTGATCATGCTGGGCGTGTCCATCTTCGTCTTCGTCGCCATCCGGCTGGTGCCGGGCGATGCGATCACGGCGATGCTCGGCACCAATGCGGGCCTTTTGACGCCGGAGCAGCGGCAGGCCCTTGCCGCCTATTTCGGCATCGATCAGTCATGGCCCATCCAGTATTGGCACTGGCTGCTCGGCGTATTTCAGGGCAATCTCGGCATATCCGTAACCTATGGCAAGCCGGTGCTCGACATCATCCTGGAGCGCTTTCCGCTGACGCTCGAGCTTGCCTTGCTCTCCATGGTGATTGCACTTGCCATCGGCCTGCCGGCGGGCGTCTTTGCCGCCACGCGAAACGAGAAATTGTCCGATCTTGCCGTGCGCGTCGTCGCAATGATCGGGCAGTCGACGCCGAATTTCGTTCTCGGCCTTTTGCTGATCTATGCCTTATCGGCCGGCTTCGGCGTGCTGCCGACCATGGGGGCATTCACGCCCATCTGGCAGAATCCGCTTGAAAATCTCGGCCAGATGATCCTGCCGGCGCTGACCCTCGGCTTCGCTTTCGCAGCTTCGGTGACGCGTGTCGTCCGCTCCGCCATGCTCGATGTCCTGAGTGATGATTATGTGCGCACGGCCCGCAGCAGAGGCGTGCCGGCGCGCGGCGTCATCTGGCGGCATGCTCTGCCGAATGCTTTGATTCCGGTGGTGACGCTGAGCGGCGTCGAATTCGGCTATCTGCTCGGCGGCGCCGTGCTGGTCGAGCAGATTTATGCGCTGCCCGGGCTTGGGCGCTTGGTGCTGGACGCCATCCTGCAGCGCGACTATGCGCTGGTGCAGGGCAGCGTGCTCTTCATTGCCTTCAACTTCATGATCGTCAATCTGCTCGTCGATCTCGCCTATGTGACGCTCGATCCGCGCGTTCGCCTGGGAGAAGGCTGATGCGGATCGTCAAGGCTCTCTTCGGACATGTGAGCGGCCGGATCGGCGGTATCATCGTCCTCATTTATATCCTGCTCGCGATTCTCGGTACGCTCGGTGTCACACCGCACGACCCGCTGACGCAGAACCGCATCGACCGGCTGCATGCGCCGAGCCTCACCTATTGGATGGGCACGGACCTCTTCGGCCGGGACGTAGCAAGTCGCCTGATGCATGGCATCGGCGAATCCTTCACCGTTGCCTTCTTTTCCGTTGCCTTGGCCAGTCTGATCGGCACCTTGCTCGGCCTGACCGCCGCCTGGTCCGCCAAGCGTTGGGATGGCATGATCATGCGCACCATGGATGTGCTTTTAGCCTTCCCGGCAATTCTGCTGGCTCTGCTGATCATCGCGATCGTCGGGCCTGGTACGTGGACCAGCGTTGCGGCGATCGCGATCGTCTATACGCCGATCTTTACCCGCGTCGTGCGCGGCCCGGCCCTTTCCCTGAAAGGACGCGACTTCGTCGATGCGGCCCGCACCTTCGGCAGCAGCAGGTCCTATATCCTGACACGGCATCTCCTGCTCAATCTCGTGGCACCCTTGACGGTGCAGGTGACGCTGGCGCTGGCTTGGTCGCTGCTGACGGAGGCGGGCCTGAGCTTCCTTGGCTTGGGAACCCAGCCGCCTGCCTCGTCGCTCGGCCTGATGCTGAGCGACAGCCGCAATCTCATGGAAACGGCGCCCTGGCTGCTGATATTTCCCGGCGTGACCATCATGATTTCTATTCTCGGTTTCAACCTGCTCGGCGATGCCCTGCGCGACCTTCTCGATCCGAAGATGCGGAGGTCGACGGTATGACACCGCTTCTATCGGTTTCCGATCTTCGCGTCGGCTTCGGCCGCAATGCCGAAGCCAATCCCATCGTGCGAGGCGTCAGTTTCGATCTTGATGCAGGCGAGACGCTGGCAATTGTCGGCGAGAGTGGTTCCGGCAAATCGGTCACCGCCCTTTCGATCAATCGCCTCGTCGATTTCGGCGGCGGCCGGATTACTGGCGGCACGATCCGCCTGAAGCGCCCCGACAAAAGCATTCTGGATCTGACCAAGGCCAGCGAGGCGGAGCTCACGAAGATCCGTGGCGCCGAGATCGGTATGATCTTCCAGGAGCCGATGACCTCCCTCAATCCGGTTCTCACCATCGGCACACAGATCGAGGAATCATTCCGGCTGCATCGAGGCCTGACTGGCAGCCAGGCAAAGGCCGCCGCCAAGGATGCCCTGGATCGCGTGCGCATTCCTGACGCTGCGCGCCGCTTGACCTATTGCCCGAACCAGCTTTCCGGCGGCATGCTGCAGCGCGTGATGATCGCAACCGCGCTTGCCTGCAATCCGCGCCTTCTCATCGCCGACGAGCCGACGACGGCGCTCGATGTCACCGTTCAAGCGCAGATCATGGCTCTCCTTGCCGAGCTGAAGCGCGAGACCGGCATGTCGATGATCTTCATCACACATGACATCGGCCTTGTCGCCGGAATCGCCGATAAAGTGATGGTGATGCAGGCCGGCGAGGTGGTGGAGCAAGGCGAGCTCGATCGGATTCTTGATCATCCCGCGCATTCCTACACCAAGCATCTCCTGCACTCGGTGCCGCATTTCGCGGCCGGGCAGGCCGTGCGCTCGGATTTCCAACGCGACGAAGCATCGTCCAAGCCGGCGTTGAAAGTGGAGGGCCTCACGGTCCGCTTCCCGGTCAAGGGTGGTTTTCTGCGCCGTGCAGCCGGTTCCGTGCATGCCGTCGAAGGGGTCGGTTTCGACCTGATGCCGGGGGAAACGCTGGCGATCGTCGGCGAGAGCGGTTCGGGAAAATCCACCACAGCGCGCGCGATCCTCGGGTTGGTCAAATCGACCCGAGGCCGCTTTGCGACGAATGCCGGCAAGGCTGCCGGTCGCACGAGCGCGGTGCAGATGGTCTTTCAGAATCCCTACGCCTCGCTCAATCCGCGGCTTCGCGTCGACAGCATTCTCGCAGAGCCGGTAATTGCTGCAGGTGCTCGTGTTTCGGTGGAAACACGCGAACGCATGATCATGCTCCTAAAGCGCGTGGGATTGCCCGAAAACGCCCTGGAGCGCTACCCGCACGAATTTTCCGGCGGCCAGCGTCAGCGGCTATGCATCGCGCGGGCCTTGATGCTGAACCCGTCCGTGCTGGTGCTTGACGAAGCGGTATCCGCGCTCGACGTTTCCGTCCAAGCTCAGGTTCTGGAGTTGCTGATCGAGCTTCAGCGCGAATACGGGCTCGCCTATCTCTTCATCTCGCACGATATGGCGGTTGTGGAGCGCATTGCCCATCGCATCGCCGTCATCTATGCAGGGCAGATCGTCGAGATCGGCGATGCCGTCTCCGTCTTGTCCGAGCCCAGGCATTCCTATACCAGGCGACTGATTGCGGCGGTTCCGACGGTTGCGCGGCGCAAGGAGACCTTCACGCTCGATACGCGCCAGGTTCCATCATTGGTGCGTCCATGGGGCTTTGAGCCTTCGGCCCCGGAATGGCACCGCTTCGCACCGGATCACATCGCTCTGGCGGAAGCCTGAGAGTCGCGGAGAACCCAGATGGCAACAGGCGGGAGCATGCAGTTTCAGGAGCGTTTCGATCGGGCCTTTGCGCCGCTTAAACAGTCCGTCGCAACAGATCGCATACCCGGCGGCGTACTCGGCATGGTCGATCTGGAAGGCAACCGGCTGGTGCGTGCGATCGGCTCGGCGCAGAAGGTGCCGAATGCCCGGCCGATGCTGGCCGACACCTGGTTCGATCTCGCGTCGCTCACCAAGGTCATTTTCACGACGCCGCGCATTCTGGCTCTGGCCGAGGCCGGTACCATCGATCTCGACGCGCCGTTGACGACGCTTCTGCCGGATCTGCGCCAATACAGCGCCGAGGCCTGGGAGCGAAAGGTGACGTTCCGCCAGTGCCTGGGGCATCAGACGCCTTTTCCGGCGGTCGAGCCGATCTACACCTATGGCCGCGATCCTGAACTCTTGCGCGCCTTCATCCTGCAGCGCGAATGGCGCGCCGGCCCGCCCGTCTATTCCGATATCAACTTCATTCTCCTCGGCTTCGCGCTGGAGCGGCTGAGCGGGCAGACCATCCGTGCCATGGATGCAGGTCCGGGTTTTGCCTTCTCCGCGCCGCCGGAGCTGGCGGCCGCGACGGAAGATTGTACCTGGCGCAACCGTGTCCTGTCGGGCGAGGTCCATGACGATAATTGCTGTGCGTTGCAAGGCGCCGGCCATGCCGGCCTCTTCGGCACGGCGGACGCGATCCTCGATTTCGCCAGGGGGTTGCTCGATGGCAGCGGAGCGGCGGCAGGTTCGATCGGCCTGATGCGCACGCCGCTTTCGGCCACCCGCACGCATGGCTGGGAGCGGCCTCATGATGGCTGGCATGGCGGCGCTCTTTGTTCTCCGGGAACCATCGGACACACCGGCTTCACGGGTACGGCGCTGTGGATCGACTTCGACAAGGGCAGGGCCTGGACCTTGCTTACCAACCGCATTCATCCGACACGCCATTTCGACAGCGGCATTCTGGCGCTTCGTCAGACAGTGAGCGATCTCGTCAACGCAGCATAGGAGCCTGATCATGGAACCAATCTGGGCAGTCGGTCTGATGACCGGAACCGTCCTCGACGGCAATATCGATGTCGCCATGCTGAAGACGGACGGCGAGCGCGTCGAGGAATTCGGCCCCTATGTTCTGGCTCCCTATCCCGGTTGGATTCGGGAGCTGCTGGAAGAGACGCTGCGGCAGGCGCGGGCATGGAATTTCGAAGGGCCGGAACCGGCGATCTTCAAGCAAGCCGAAGAGGCCCTGACGCGAGCCCAGTCGCAGGCCGTGAAGGAGCTGGTCGAAAGCAATGGCATGACGATGGCCGATATCGGCGTCGTCGGTTTCCATGGCCAGACGGTGCTGCATCGGGCGCCGCAGAAGGATAGGTTGGGGCAGACGCGCCAGCTTGGGGACGGCGAGCTGATGCGCTCCATCCTCGGCACAAAGGTCGCCTATGATTTCCGCTCGGCCGATATGCGCGCCGGCGGGCAGGGTGCGCCGCTTGCCGCAGCCTATCATACCGCGCTCCTGCGCGGCGCGGCTGCGGCCGGCGAAGCCGCCATTCTCAATCTAGGCGGCGTTGCCAATATTACCTGGTGGGACGGGGAGGGCAATTTCGTTGCCTTCGATACAGGGCCGGCCAATGCGCCGCTCAATGATTTCATCAAATCCCGCGGTCTTGGAGATATGGACCGCGACGGCGCGCTTGGGCGGGCAGGCAGGGTCGATGAGGCGCGGCTCGAGAAGCTGTTGCAGCATCCCTACCTCACAGCACCCTATCCCAAATCGCTCGATCGTTTCGATTTCGGTGCCTCCATGGCGGATGGCCTAGGTCCGGAAGATGGAGCGGCCACACTTTCGGCCTTTACGGCAAGTGCCGTCGGCAAGGCGCTGGATCTTTTGCCGCGCAGACCCACCAAGGTCGTTGTCAGCGGCGGCGGCCGGCACAATCCGACGATCATGTCGATGCTCAGGAGCCGTGCCGGGGTCGAGCCGATCTTCGCCGAAGATCTCGGCTGGCGTGGCGACGCTGTCGAGGCCGAGTGCTTTGCCTTTCTCGCGGTGCGCGTGCTGCGCGGTTTGCCGATCAGCTTTCCCGGTACGACGGGCGTGCCCGCGCCGATGCGTGGCGGGCGGCTTGCGGAGTAGCGGCTTTCGAGCGATCGCCGTCGCCTCGGAGGTTTTCGCCGCCGCCCTTCAATGATATGTAGAGGCCGCAAATTTGCGATCGGTTGGTCTCGGACGGATATCGCTTATATGGCAGGCAGGCAGTATCGGGCAGGCTTCGTCGGCATCATTGTCGCCTTTGCGATCGCATATGCCATCGGCGTCTCGGTTTCCAGTCCGGCAATCGCGCAACCGGAATGGAGCGTTGCGCCGCCAGTCTGCGTTTCCGGCCCGATGACGACGGAAACGGGCGAGACGCTTTGCCTGCGCAAGGACAGCTACAATCGCGATCTCTGCAAGGCTATTGAGTATTTCGCCGGTGCCAACCATCTGCCGCCGGACTATCTGGCGCGGCTGGTCTGGCGCGAAAGCCTATTTCGCTCCGATGCCGTCAGTCCCAAAGGTGCTCGAGGCATCGCGCAGTTCATGCCTGGAACGGCAAAGCTGCGTGGCGTCCGCGACAGCTATGATGCGCTTGAGGCGCTCGGCAAGGCGGCGACCTATCTCGATGAATTGCGCAACCGTTTCGGCAATCTGGGTCTCGCCGCCGCTGCTTACAATGCCGGCGAGGGCGGCCTTGCCAATTTCCTGAATTCCGGCGGCCTTCCCTATGAGACGCGCAACTATGTCAGCGCGATCACTGCCCACAGCGTCGAGGAATGGCGCGACGATCCGCCGGATGTGGCCGCCCCGGTGCTGGACAAGGGCAAGTCCTTCATCGATTCCTGCGCAGCTCTTGCCCAGAGCCGGCGTCTGAAACCGACGCCTCTGGAGCAGGAGCGGCCGTGGGCACCATGGGGCGCACAACTCGCCGAACATTTCCAGCTGGATGCCGCGCGGCGTCTGTTTTCAGCGAATATCCGGAAATTACCGGCTCCATTGAATGCGGAAAAGCCGTTGATCGTGCGCCAGCGCAATGCCGATTTCGGCCGTCGCATTCGCTTTGCGGCGCGCATAGGGCGGCAAACACGGGAAGAGGCGGACGCCGTTTGCACTCAAATCCGCCAGCAGGGCGGCACCTGCCTCGTCTTCAGGAATTAGGTCCGGAGAGTGGCGCTCCGTCATATAAGTCCGTCCGGGGCTGCATCAGCAAGCGGCACTAGCCGTCCAGCCATCTCCTGCCACCTTGATGGCCGAAATGTAGATCACTATATTGATCTCGGATAGGAGGCAGATATGGCAGAACCACAATTGTCCGTCCGCAGCGCCAGGGCGCGTGATCTTGCCCATCGGCTCGCCCGGCGCGAAAACCGCACGATCGCTGATATCGTCGAACGTGCGCTGGAAGCCTATGAGATTCGAGAGACTGGTCGCGAGCCCGCCTCGTCTTTCTATGGACGAATGGCGATGAGCGAGGATGACGATATCGACCTTGAATCTGTCATTCGCGAGGGGCGTGAACTCAATCACGGCATCGATCTGTGATATTTCTGGACACGAATGTTATCTCGGAAACCTTCCGGAAACTGCCTGACGAAGCCGTGATATCGTGGCTTGGTCGGTATGATGCAGAGATAGCACTTTCGACTGTGGCTATTGCTGAAATCGCCTTTGGTATTCAAAAGATTGTTCCCGACCAGAGGGCTGCCCGGCTTGAGCAGAGATTGTCCGAGTGGCGCCATCGTTTCGCTGATCGGATGTTCGGTCTCACCGAAGAGGCCGCATTGGACTATGGCAAGCTCATGGGGTCGGCAAAGAGGCAAGGACGGCCGATGTCAACGGCGGATGGCATGATTGCAGCCATCGCCCGCGTCAATGGCGGGCGTTTGGCCACTCGCAATCTGTCGGACTTCCGTGAAACCGGGCTGGATTTGATATCTCCTTGGGAATTCTAATCCGCCTCGAATGGCAACGGCCCGTTCTGACCATATGCGCACTTTGCGAGAGACGTTAGCGCAGCCTACCTCCCTGCTTGTCGAAATAGCGTCGCCGTTCGGGCGGGCAATGCAGCTGGAGCGTGTCGCCGCGCTCGATCTCCGGCCCGTCGCGGTATTCGGCGATGATCGCTTGACCGTCTTCCGTCTGGCAGTAGAGATAGCGTGTGCCGCCCAGATATTCGGTGACGTCGACCGTGACTTGCAGGGCGTCGTCCGCGCCCGAAGCAACGACGAAATGCTCGGGGCGCATGCCGAGCAGGACCTTCTCGTTATGGGCGGGCTTGTGCTGCGCCAGGTTGACTTTGATGCTGCCATTGCCGATCTTCGCGGTCTCGTCGCCGCACCATGTGGCTTCGATCATGTTCATCCTGGGGGAACCGATGAAGCCGGCGACAAAGCTGTTGGCCGGATCTTCATAGACTTCGCGCGGGCTGCCCACCTGCTCGATCCGGCCGTCTCTCAGCACGACGATCTTGTCGGCAAGCGTCATGGCCTCTGTCTGGTCATGGGTGACATAGATCATCGTATTGCCGAGTTCGCGGTGGAGGCGCGCAATCTCGATGCGCATGGAGACGCGCAGCTCCGCATCGAGATTGGAAAGCGGCTCGTCGAAAAGAAAGACATCCGGCTCGCGAACGATGGCGCGTCCAATGGCGACGCGCTGGCGCTGGCCGCCGGAGAGCTGCCCCGGCCGTCGGTCGAGCAGATGGTCGATCTTGAGGATTGCGGCGGCGGAGCGCACGCGCCTTTCGATCTGGGATGGGTCGGTCCGGGCCATTTTCAGCCCGAAACCGAGATTGTCGCGCACGCTCATGTGCGGATAGAGCGCATAGGACTGAAAGACCATGGCGATGCCGCGCTCTGAGGGGTCGAGATCGGTGACATCCCGGCCCTTGATGGCGATTTCGCCGTCGGTGACCTCCTCCAGTCCGGCAATCATGCGCAGCAGCGTTGACTTGCCGCAGCCAGACGGACCGACGAAGACGACAAAGGCGCCTTCCGGTATGTCGAGATCGATGCCGTGAATGACCTCGAGTCCGCCGAAATTCTTGCGGACGCCGGTCAGGCGCATGCCGTTCTTCGTCATGTCAGGCTCCGCGCTGCAGCTGATCGGCGCGGATCCAGACCAGCATCTCGCCGGGATCGCGATTGTCCCAGAGATGGTAAGGCACGAAACGCGCGGTGGAGGCAGCGCTCTTCGGTGGCGTCGTCCGGTAAAGGTCGGAGCCCCAGTCTGCCTCATCGCGCGTTACCGAAACATCAAGCGCCACGGCTCCTTCAAGTGCGGCAATCTCTGCGGTCTTGGCGGACGCCGGATCGCCGGAAAGCGAAATGCCGTTGAGATCGCGCCCATTGTCGGTGGTTTCGACGCAATAGACCAGCGGTCCGCGCATCAGCGCCGCGCGTCCGGCATCCTGGCGGACTTTCGGATTGGCAAACAAAGTGCGGGGGATGAGCGGAAGGGTGAGGTCGACGCTATCGCCTGCCTGCCATTCCCGCTCTATGCGGGCATAGCCGTCGACGGTAACCGTTGCCAGATCGAGCGTCGCGCCATTGATTGCCAGCGTCGCGCCATCAGCCCATTCGGGAATGCGCAGCGACAGCACAAATCTGGCTGCTCGATCGGGATCGACCTCGAAGCGGATAGCGCCGTCCCAAGGATAGCGCGTCTTTTGGGAGAGCTGCACGGTTAGGCCACCGGCGAGTGGCACGCGTGCCTTGCTCCCGCCGTAGAGATGGACGGCGATCTCGTTGTCGGCGGCGGCATACATATAGGAGCCGACGGAGGCGAGCAGGCGCGCGATGTTCGGCGGGCAGCAGGGGCAATGATGCCAGGTCCAGCGGTGATGCTTGCCGGCGCTCTCCAGCGGATTTTCGTAGAAGAATGTCTTGCCGTCCTGTGACAGCCCGGCCATGGCGCCGTTATAGAGCGCCACTTCCATGATGTCGGCATAGCGGCGGTTCGGGCCGCGGCCGAGCATGCGGTTGGCCCAGAATACCAGGCCGACGGAGGCGCAGGTTTCGGCGTAGGCGCTTTCGTTCGGCAGGTCGTAATAGTCGGTGAAGCCCTCGTTGGAGGCAGCCGGCCCGATACCGCCGGTCACATACATCTGCTTGGTGGTCAGGTCGTCCCACAGCGTCTCGAGGGCTGCGGTGAGCGTGTCGTCATTATATTCCGTGGCGATATCGGCCATGCCGGAATAGAGGTACATGGCCCGCACCGCATGGCCCACGACCTTGGTCTGCTTGCGCACCGGCAGATGCGACTGGCTGTATTCATAGGTCTTCTGCACGAAATTCTTCGGGTCGCGGCCGTCGCGAAGCGCCTCCTCCGTGAAGAAATGCGGTTCCTGGCCGCGCTCGTCGATGAAGTATTTGGCGAGATCGAGATACTTCTTCTCGCCCGTGACGCGGCCGAGCTTGACGAGCGCGAGTTCCACCTCTTCGTGGCCGCAATAGCCGCGCAGCTGGCCTTCGCCGTGGCCGAAAACGGTGATCATATAGTCGGCAAAGCGGCACATGATGTCGAGCAGCTTGCGCTTGCCCGTTGCCTGGTAATAGGCGACGGCCGCCTCGATGAGATGGCCAGCGCAATAAAGTTCGTGATGATCGCGCAGGTTGGTCCAACGACGGCCGGGCTGGACGCGCTGGAACCAGGCGTTCAGATAGCCGTCTTCCTGCTGCAGCTTTTCATACATGTCGATGATGGCATCCGCGCGCGCCTCCAGTTCGGCATTGGGGCGGCGGTAGAGGGAATAGGCGATCGTCTCGATCGACTTGCCGAGATCGCTGTCCCAGAACATCTGCGTCGAGCCCGACCATGTCTGCAAGGGGATGACGATGCCGGGGCTCGGCTGGCTGACGTCGATCGCCTGGATCATGCCGGCTTCGACACAGCGGTCGAGAAGGGTCGCAGCGGTGGAATTGCAGATGGCATCCTGGCGGGCGCCGAACAGGCCAGCGAGTTCGACATTCGGAACGGGCAGAGGGCGGAACTGGCGGTTTTCTCTGTCAGACATGGTTTTAATCCTTTGTTTCAAGGTTTATTTCACCGCGCCGGCCATCAGCCCGCGCATGTAGTAGCGTTGCAGAAGCAGAAAGACGATGACGCAAGGGATGGTCATGACGGCGATGCCGGCCTGGACCGCGCCCCAGTTGACGGCGCCGAGGCGACCGGTCCTGACGGCGATCATCAGCACCGGCAGGGTGAATTTCTCGTTGCTTGAAAGGAGCACCAATGCCGCCAGGAACTCGTTCCAGGCGTTGAGGAAGGCGAAGATCGCAACGGTCGCTACCCCCGGAAGCACCAATGGGAAAAGGACGCGAAAGAGCAGCTTCAGATCGCGCGCGCCGTCGATGCGCGCCGCTTCCTCGATCTCCTTCGGCACGGCGTCGAAGGCATTGCGCATCATGAAGACGGAGAAGGGAAGCTGCAGCGTCACATAGACCAGCGTCAGTCCGATCAGCGAATTGTTGAGGCCGAGCCTTGCCAGGATGATGAAGAGCGGCGTCAGGATCGACTGGAAGGGGATCATCAGCGTCGCGATGATCAGAATGAACAGCGCGCCCTTGAAGGGAAAGCGATAGCGCGAGAAGCCGTAGCCGGCGAGCAGGCTGACGATGACGGTCAGAAGCACGGTTGCGACCGAGACGAAGAGCGAGTTCAGCGTATGCTGGATGACCCCGGCGCCGAAGCCATTGAGCGAACGGTAGGCGTCGAAACTGAAGCCGGTCGTCGGCCATGGCGGCAGTGGCGGAAGGCTGGCTTCGGTTCCGTGCCGGAACGACGACAGCAAGGCGATCGCGAAAGGTGCGAAGAAGAAGATGACGATGACGACGCCGATGCTGTGATAGCCGATGCTGCCCCAGAGCTTGCGCCTTGCGCGGCGCACCTTTGCCATACTCATGGCTTGTCCTCCCCGACGCGCAGCAGCCAGAGCTGCACGATGCTGATCAGCACCAGGATGACGAGGAGCGCGATCGAGAGCGCAGCGCCATAGCCCAGATTGAAGGACACGAATGACTGGTTGAAGATGTAATAGACCACCGAAATCATGCGGTTCTGCGGGCCGCCTGACGTCATGATGTAGAACTGGTCGAAGGCGAGCACCGAGCCGGTGATGGAGATGATCAGCGCGAGCGCGATCGTGCGGCGCATCAGCGGCAGGGTCAGGTGCCGGAAGCGCTGCCAGCGCTTCGCGCCGTCGATCCGGGCGGCCTCGGTGAGTTCCGAGGGGATCGCCTGCAGGCCGGTCAGCAGGATGATCATGGTGAAGCCGGCGATCTTCCAGACCACCATGACGATGATTGTTGCAAATGCCATGTCGAAATCGGCAAGCAGGTTCGGTCTCTTGTCGACGAGACCGAGCGCTAGCGCGACCGGTGCGAAGAAGCCGGCATCGACATTGGCAAGCCAGACCCAGAGCAGCGAGGCCGTTGCAAGCCCGACGACGACGGGAAGGAAGATGATCGTTCGGTAAAAGCCGACGAGTGGCTTGTGCTTTTCAACGAAGAAGGCGAGCGGGAAGGCGACGGCAAAAATCGCGATGGTTACGATGACGGTGTAGTAGGTGGTGAAGCGCAAAGCCGCCATGAAGCGCACGTCGGAGACCATGCGGATGTAATTGCCGAAGCCGATCCAGCGCGGATTGCCGAGCAATGGCCAGTTGTGAAAGCTCATCCAGACTGTGAAGACCACCGGCAGAACGAAGAAGACGATGACGAGCGCCATTGCCGGCGCGATATAGACAAACCCGTGCCAGCCGGCACTCCTTCGCCGTTTTCGAGGACGTGCGGCTGCGATAGCTCCAGGGCCAGCCATGGAATGCTCCCGATGTTGCGATGAAGGGGCCGGGGAGCTTCAAGGCTCCCCGGCGTTGATGGCTTGGCTATTGCTGGGCGTTGTCGATGATCGACTGCATTTCCGACTGGGCACTTGAGAAGGCGCCATCGACATCGCTTCCAAAGATGGCTGCGTTGGTGAAGCCTGCCCAGGGGCCGTTGGCGCTGTTGATCAGGTCGTTGAACTGCAGTGTATACGGCGTCTTGGCGACTGAGATCGCCTTCAATCCGACCTGCATGCGCGGATCGAGGCCCTGAAGCACCTGGTCGGCGATATCGCCGCGCGTCGGCAGGCTGCCGTATTTCGCCATGATCTTCTGTCCCTCGAGCGAATAGGTGTATTCGAGGAATTTCTTCACGGCATCGAGCTTCTTCGTACCCTTGGAGATGACGAAATTGTCGCCGCCGGCAAAGGAAGACGGCTTGCCGTCGACGCCGGGGATCAGCGTCACGCCGAAGTGGATATCGGGATATTGCGTGATCAGCGTGCCGATCGAAAACGCGCCGATGCTCTGCTGGCCGATTTTGCCGTTGCTGATGCTGAGGAAATTGGCGCCGGTGTCGCTTGCGGCGCCCGCGGGCACCAGATCCTTCTTCACCATGTCGCGGTAGATGCCGACGGCCTTGCGCATTTGCGGCGTGTCGAGCGTCGCCTTCTTGCCGTCTGCCGAGAGAATGTCGGCGCCTGCACCCCAGACGAGCGGTGTGAAGGTGAAGATCATGCAGCCGCCGCAGCCGCCGCCGGAGAAATAGAAGCCATAGGTATCGCCGCCGAGCGCGCGGATCTTTTCGGCATTCTGTTCGATCTCTTCCCAGGTGGCCGGCGCCTTTTCAGGGTCGAGGCCGGCCTTCTTGTAGAGATCCTTGTTCCAGGCGAAAACAGAGGTTTCGACTGAAAGCGGCAGGCCGTAGATATGGCCATCATAGGTGCCGAGCTTCACATGCGAGGGCGAGAGCGAGTTGAAATAGGGCAGGCTCTTTGCCCAGTCCGTCAGGTCTTCAAGCTGGCCCGCGGCGGCAAAAGCCGGTGTGTAGATGAGGTCCATCGACAGCGCGTCGGGTGCTTGCCCGCCGGCAATGGCGGTCGCATATTTTTGGACGAGTTCCGCGAACGGCACTTCCGTCAACATGACTTTGTCGTCATGACCGGCATTATAGGCCTCGACGACCTTCTTGAAGGAATCGCCGATGCCGCTTCGGACCCACATGGAGATGTTCTCGGCAGATGCACCGGATGCAAGCATTAGGGATATGAGGCCGGTTGCGGCCAGAAATCGCTTCATCATGTTCTCCTCCCATGGGGCTACTCCCGTCAGCCCCTTTTTCCTCTATCAACGATCGGGGCTTCCCCCGCAGGATTGCCGAACGATAAGTTCGCACGGCAAAGTTCTGATGCCCGGTTCGACGCTTCGGCCTTCCGCCAAGCTCAGAACCGTGAGCCCGGCCTCGCGGCCGAGAGCTTTAAGATTCATATCGACCGTCGTCAGCGGCGGCCGGGTCTGGGCAGCGACGACTTCCCAATTGTCGAAGCCGACCACCGAGACATCGTCAGGCACCCGCACGCCGCGCTCGCGAAGCGCATCGACGACGGCGCGGGCGATCTGGTCGTTGCCGCAGAAGATCGCATCCGGTTTTGCTCCATCCGAGCCCCATAATTGCGCCACGGCCTCGTGGCCCCAAGCCTCGGACCAGTTGCCATAGAGGACCGGCAATTGATCGCCGGCAAGGTCGCGATAGGCTCTGGCGCGCTCGCGCACCGATACGAAACTTTCAGGCCCGGTCACATGGGCGATCCGGCGCCGGCCAAGGCCCTGCAGCCAGGTCACGGCAAGCGCTGCCCCCTGATAATCGTCCGCACAGAACGTGACGCTTCCCGGCGCACCCTCGGTAAAGGCGTAGACGACCGGGACCGGCAAGTGGGAGAGATCGACGGGCAGGCGGCGGTCGATCCGCTTTCCCGAAGCGATGATGCCATCCACATGCTTGTCCAACATGGCGTCCACATGAACCTTTCCAAGTGCCGGATCGTCCTCGATCGTGCAAAGGAAGACCGAGACGCCGTGGTCGACGAGCGCTTCGGTGATGCCGGCCATGACCGGCAGCGTGAAGCGGCCATATGTGTCGTTGGTCAGAAGACCGATCGTGAACGTGCGATTGCTGAGCAACCCCTTGGCAAGCGCATTCGGACGGAAGCCGATGTCGGCGGCGGCGCGCTTGACCCTTTCGCGGGTCTCGTCACCCATGCGGCCGGTATTGTTCAAGGCCTTGGATGCCGTCGAAATGCTCACGCCCGCGGCCGCCGCAACGTCGTGAATCGTTGCGCGTCCGCTTTTTGCACGCTGATTTTCCAGATGTCTTCTCCCATTCGAGTTTCCCTGAGAAAAGCTTTTCTCAATCGAAGAGTCAACTAGAGAAAAGCTTTTCTCAGAAATTTTTGCATGGGAGGGAGAGGCTGAGGGAAGCGAGTGAGGGGGGCGTGGATGCGCAGGTCACCCGCGGGACGCACATCAAATGCGTATCGTGAAGACAAAATACGGCGGTCGGGACCTTGCCGGTCCGGCCGCCGTATAAACTTGCAGATTGCGATCGATGTTAGCCGATCGTCATCAGGCTGGCATTGCCGCCGGCCGCTGCAGTGTTGATCGACGTTGTCACCTCTTCGAGCAGCCAATTGAGGCAATAGGCATCTACATTTTCGGCGATTTCTTCGCTCGAGGCCGCCTGGGTGAGAACCAGAGGACCGGGAATTGCCGAAATAACTTTGATCGCCTGCTCGATCCGCGCGGCATCGCCCTCGATGAGGGCGCCGGCAAACGGTCCGTCGGCTGTCCAATCCTTCGTCCAGGAAATGCGATTTGCGATCTGCACCGGCAGATTGCGAAGCTCGTCCTGCAGGCCCGATGCGGCATCGATGAGGATCGAATTGCCGGTCGCAAGGCCGGCGGCGATCTGGATATTGAGGCCGAGCGCCGTTTGGGGGACGAGCAGGATCCTCCCGCGCGGATGCAGCGTATAGAGGTTCAACTCGCCGACCGGGCCTTGCAGCTCGGTATTGAAGCCGAGCGACGATTGCGTGGCGACGGCGCGGGCCTTTTGGGCTGCGTCCGCGGCACCCTTGCTTTCGAGCCAGGTGATGAACTGCTGTACGGCGGGATCGCTTTGCACCGAAGCATCGCGCAAAGGCTCGGTCGAAGAAGCGACGAGGCGGCGCAGATACATCGGGCCGCCGGCTTTCGGGCCGGTGCCGGAAAGGCCGCGACCGCCGAAAGGCTGGACGCCGACAACGGCGCCGATGATGTTGCGGTTGACATAGAGATTGCCTGCCCTCACGCGTTCGGTGACATGGGCGATCGTATCGTCAAGCCGGGTATGCAGGCCGAAGGTCAGGCCGTAGCCGGACGCGTTGATATCGGCAATCAGCTTGTCGAGCTCCTTGCGCTTGTAACGGATGATGTGCAGGACCGGGCCGAAGATCTCGCGCTTGAGATCGCTGAGCTTCTTCAGCTCGATGATGGTGGGAGCAACGAAGGTGCCCTTGTCGGCGCTGGCGGGAAGGTCGAGCTGTTCGATATGGCAGCCGAGCTGGCGCATGCGCTCGATATGCTCATCGATGCCGCGTTTGGCGTTGTCGTCGATGACGGGGCCGATATCGACCGCAAGGCGGTCGGTCTTGCCGACCGACAGCTCGCGAAGGGCGCCGCGCAGCATCGTCAGGGTACGATCCGCCACTTCTTCCTGGAGGCAAAGCACGCGCAACGCCGAGCAACGCTGTCCGGCGCTATCGAAGGCTGAGGCGATCACGTCGCCGACGACCTGCTCGGCAAGGGCGGAAGAATCGACGATCATGCCGTTCTGACCGCCGGTTTCGGCGATGAGGGGGATCGGCTTGCCGAATTTGGAGAGCCGCTCGGCAAGCTGCGCCTGGATCAGGCGGGCGACTTCCGTCGAACCGGTGAACATGACGCCGGCGGTTTCGGGCGCACCGACGAGCGCGGCCCCCATTCTGCCGCTGCCGGGTACAAATTGCAGGACATCGCGCGGAATGCCGGCCTCATGCAGGATGCGGACCCCCTGGGCGGCAATCAGTGGCGTGTTACCCGCGGGCTTTGCGACAACAGGATTGCCGGCGACCAGCGCGGCCGCAACCTGACCTGTAAAGATCGCGAGCGGGAAATTCCACGGGCTGATGCAGACGACGGGGCCGAGCGGAACGCTGTCCGACTTCAAGACTTTTCGGGCCTCGGTGGCGTAGTAGCGAAGGAAATCGATCGCTTCGCGGATTTCGCCGACGGCGTTTGCGGCCGACTTGCCGGCTTCGCGGATGGTCAGACCCACGAGAGCAGGCATCTCGCTCTGCATGAGATCGGCGGCGCGCTCCAGGATGGAAGCACGCGCGTCAGGACCGACGGCCGCCCAACGCTCGACCGTATCCGCCGCCAGCCGCATGACGTCGGCCGCGTCCTCCGGCTCCAGTTCGGTGACGTGACCGACGATGTCGGCATGGTCGGCAGGGTTGAGGACCGCACGCGCAACACCGCGTTCGGAACCGTCGGCAAGGAGCGGCTTGGCGATCCAGTCCATAGCCGCGGAGGTTCGCAGCTGTCCGGACAGCTCCGTGAGCGCGGTTTCATTCGATAGATCGATGCCGGAGGAATTCCGCCGTACGCCGCCGAACAAATCGCCCGGGAGAACGATCTTGTCATGTTGCGCGCCAATGACAGTCATTGCACGCACGCGCTCGACGGGATCGGCAATTAGCTCGGAGACAGGAACGGCCGGGTCGGCGATCTTGTTGACGAAGGAGGAATTCGCGCCATTCTCCAGCAAGCGGCGGACGAGATAGGCAAGCAGCGTCTCATGCGTGCCGACAGGTGCGTAGATGCGGCAGGGACGGCCGAGGTTTTGGGCACCGACGACTTCTTCGTAAAGCGGCTCGCCCATGCCGTGCAGGCACTGGAATTCGTATTTGCCAACGGAAAAATCGTTTCCGGCCATGTGGTAGATGGTGGCCAGACTCTGTGCGTTATGAGTGGCGAATTGCGGGAAGACCGCGTCGCTTGCCGCAAGCAGCTTCTTGGCGCAGGCCACGTAGGAAACGTCTGTATAGATCTTGCGGGTATAGACGGGGAAACCTTCGAGGCCATCCAGCTGCGCGCGCTTGATCTCGGCGTCCCAATAGGCGCCCTTGACGAGGCGGACCATGAGGCGATGCTTGGAGCGCCGGGCGAGGTCGATGATGAAATCGAGGACGAAGGGGCAGCGCTTGCCATAGGCCTGAACGACGAAGCCGATGCCGTCCCAGCCCGAAAGCTCCGGATCGAGGCACAGTTCCTCCAGCAGATCGAGCGAGAGTTCCAGCCGGTCAGCTTCTTCGGCGTCGATGTTGAGGCCGATATTGTAGCGCTTGGAGAGCAGCGCCAGAGCCTTCACCGTCGGCAGAAGCTCGCCCATGACCCGGTCGGCCTGCGAACGCGAATAGCGCGGGTGCAGCGCGGAAAGCTTGATGGAGATACCGGGGCCTTCATGGATGCCGCGGCCGGCCGAAGCCTTGCCGATTGCATGAATCGCGTTTTCGTAATCGCGGTAGTAGCGCTCGGCGTCGGCATGGGTGGTCGCGGCTTCGCCGAGCATGTCGTAGGAGTATCGGAACCCCTTCGCTTCGAGTGAACGGGCGCGCTTCAACGCTTCATGGATGGTTTCGCCGGTGACGAACTGCTCGCCCATCATGCGCATGGCCATATCGACGCCGCGGCGGATGACCGGCTCGCCGGCGCGGGCGATCAGCTTCGTCAACGCGGCGGAAAGGCCGCTCTCGCTGACGGTCGAGGTCAGCTTGCCGGTAACGACCAGCCCCCAGGTGGCGGCGTTGACGAACATCGAGCGGCCGTTGCCCAGATGCGCTTTCCAGTCGCCGCCGGCGATCTTATCACGGATCAGCGCGTCGCGTGTCGCCGTGTCCGGGATGCGCAGCAGTGCCTCGGCGAGACACATGAGCGCCACGCCCTCCTGGCTCGAAAGGGAATATTCGTGCACCAGACCTTCGACGCCATCGCCCTTATGTTTGGCACGTAGCGCTTCGATCAGCTTTCTCGCGGTATTCTTCGCCGCTTCGCGCGTAGCCTCCGGCAAGGCGGCAGCTTCAAGCAGGAAAGGGAGGCATTCGGCTTCCGGACGCCTGTAGGCGGCAGTAATTGCCTGACGCAGCGGGCTTTGCGCGCGGATCGGCGGCGCGAACTGCGAAAATGGGACAGCGTCTGGAGCTGGTTCTTCACGGGCGAGCTTGGCAGAGACAGTCATGATAACCTCAAGGTGCAAGGGTCCTGATGGCTTGGTGGGCATTGGCGATATCGCCCACGCGGCCCTCCCGTTGCTTCGATCAGAATATAGTTCATTTCAGCAAAGCATTCCGCCTTGAAACTACAGCTTTTCAGTCATATTGAACTTCAATAATGCTTATTTCAAATAGGAATGCCTACTGATATGACAAAATCCAGTGAAATTGACCAGTTCGATCAAAAGATCCTCGATGCATTGGTCGAAGACGGCCGCATGTCGATCACGGAGCTTTCGGAACGGGTCGGTCTTTCCAAGACACCGTGCCAGGCACGCCTGAAGAAACTGATCGATTCCGGCTATATCGACGGCTTCAAAGCCATACTCAATCCGATCAAGCTCGGCCTCGATCATGTGGCTTTTGCCGAGGTGAAGCTGACGGATACGCGCGAGGAAGCTTTGCTCAGCTTCAACAACGCAGTCAAGAAGATCAAGGAGATCGAAGAGTGCCACATGATCGCCGGCCGCTTCGATTATCTCCTCAAGGTCCGGACCTCGGACATTCGCCGCTACCGCATCGTTCTCGGCGAAAAGATTTCGAGCCTGCCTTTCGTGGCCAGCACGTCGACCAATGTAGTGATGCAGTCGGTCAAGGAAAACTGGTCGTAATTCCGCTTCTTACTTCGTCAGCCTTTCCATCCGCCAGGTGACGCTGCGCCGCTCAATCCATCTTGCCGGCTAAACAATGACCTAGATTTCGCCATTCGAATCGGATCATTGCGAGGCGCTAAAATAAGTAGGATGGAGTACGCATGAAGACCAGTGCAGGCGACCGCGATCTTGTCGAGGTCATGAGGCGGTACTTTGCAGTGAAGGCCGAAGTCGAGGACGTGAAGCTTCGTCTCGAGGCGGCAAGGCGGGAGAGCGGCGAAGAGATCGACGCGTTCTATAATCCGCGCACCAATCAAAATCACGCCGCCGATATCATCCGTTCGCATGCTCTCAAGCAGGAGATGGCGCGTTTGATGGATTGGGCTGAGGCCTGGGGGCGGCAAAGCCTCAGCCCGAACGCACCCTGACGGTCCGATGAGGACCGTCAGGCCATGATCGTGAAACCGGGCCTTCTCAGTTATCCGATTTCAGCTTGCCCGCTGTCGCCCAGGAATCCTTCGAAATTTCAGTAATGATGATTTCCAGCGATTCCGGCGGGCAGGCCAGTGTTTCCACAGCAACCTTGGTCGCTTCGCGAACGAAGGCGCGCTTTTGGTCCTGTGTGCGTCCGGGATGCATTTCCAAGCGCAGAATGGGCATTGCAACTCCTTGAGATAATGTCGCCTGACGTTGGGCCTGCCAACTATCTTGCAAAACCCTGGGGCGATAAATACGCTCTTGTTTGTTTCATTCCAAACCTGCGGGTATGCAATTATGGACAAGCTGGCCGGAATGGCGATGTTCGTCAAAGTGGTGGAACACGGCAGCTTTGCCGCCGCGGCCGACATCAGCCAGGTGTCGGCGACTATGGTCGCCAAGCATGTGAGGACGATCGAACAGCGGCTCGGTGCGCGGTTGCTTCATCGCACCACGCGCCGTCACCAGCTCACCGAGGTCGGCAGGCTCTATTACGAGCGCTGCAAAACGGTGTTGGCGGAAGTCGATCTCGCCGAGCAATCGGCGTCCGAGCTGCAATCGGCGCCACGCGGTCGCCTGCGGCTCGTAGCCCCCGTCAGTTTCGGGACACAGACCCTCGTCCCGGCGCTTGTCGACTATCTGCATGAGAACCTCGACGTCAGCGTCGACCTGGCCCTCGACAACAATCCGCACGATCTGATCGGCGAGGGCTATGAACTCGGCATTCACATCGGCGACCTGACGGATACCAGTCTCGTGGCGCGTCCCCTGAAGCCCTATCGGCGCATTCTCGCTGCGTCGCCTGATTATCTCGACCGCTGCGGCAGGCCGCAAAAGCCCGAGGATCTTGTCAATCACATGTGTCTTGGCCATTCCTACTGGCGCATGCAGGGACGCTGGCATCTCGTCGGTCCGGAAGGAGAAACACGCGAAGTCGCCATCAAGGGCAGGTTCACCACGAACCAGGGCGCAGCCCTGCGCGTTGCCGCCCTGCATGGCGCGGGCATTGCGCTGCAGCCTGAATTGTTGCTGGCGGCCGATCTCGATGCCGGTCGGCTTGAACCCGTGCTGCCGCAATGGTCGTACAAGCCGACGCCGATGCATCTGGTCTATGCGCCGGATCGCCGTCCAACGGCGATGTTGCGCAGTGTCATCGATTTTCTGGTTGACCGTTTCGGCTGAGATCCCGGCCTCTTTTACCGGTTGCGAATCTATGATCAAATCTGATCATCAGCTGGAGAGGGTGGGCGAAGCGTGGCCAAGGTTACGTTGAAGGATGTGGCGGCCGCCGCAGGTGTGGGAGCGGCAACGGTCGAGCGCGCGCTCAACGGTCGAGGTAATGTTTTGCCGGAAACGGCGGAAAAGATATTCATCGCCGCCAGGCGGCTCGGCTACCGCACGCCACCTGTCGGGATCAGGCATGGTCTGGTGCGGATAGAAGTCGTGCTGCTGCGGCCCGAGACCTATTTCTATTCGAGACTCAACCGTGCCTTCGAGCGCATCGCCGCCCTGCTCGATAAGGATATTTTGATCCAGCGGACCTTCGCCAAAGAGGACGATCCGGCCGATTTTTCGCGTCATATCGCAAATCCTCAGGCGCGGCGCTCCGCCTTGATCGTCGTCGCACCCGATCATCCCGATGTGGTCGGCAGCGTTCGAAAGGCAGCGAGCGGGGGCATGCCTGTCGTCCAGATCATGACACGACCGGCGCCGGAACTGCCTTACGTCGGTATCGACAACGAGGCGGCAGGCCGCACCGCCGCCTTTTATATGGCGCGCATGCAGACCGCTATTTCCGGCACCTTTGTCGCGCTCTGTCACAGCGGCGCTTATGAGAACCACAAGGCGCGCATCCGCGGTTTTTCCGATTATGTGCTCGGTCATGCGAACCCGTCGCATCGCTTCGCCGAAGTCATGTTCGACGAGGACGATGAAATGAGGACGATGGAGCTGTTGACGGAAGCCTTCGCCCGATATCCCGATATTGCTGGTCTCTACAGCGCCGGTGGCGATAATGCCGCGGTTGCGACGGTTTTGCGCCGGTATCAAAAACGACCTGTCTTCTGGGTCGGGCATGAATTGTCCGATGCGACGCGCGGCTATCTAAAGGAGGGTCTCATGACGATCGTCCTTGATCAGGCGCCCGAGGTGCAGGCCCGGCGTGCCATCGACCTGACGCTCAAGCGGCTTGGGCTGAACGATACGGAGATCGATCCCGAGCCAGTCCGCTTTCTCACCGTTACCGCCGAAAGCCTTTGAGGATGTCAGCCTGGCTGTTGACCATGAAACCTTGGCGGAGATGCTGTCAGACTTGATGCCGGCCGATGTCCACTCGAGATAATCACAGGGACCGGCATTAGGAGCCTGCCGCGCCAATCCCCTTGGGGCCATCGAGGCGGGCCACCCTTTTATCCAAGGATCGCACCTCCTCTATCATGAGGCCCAGTGCCGACATGATGAGCGCGTGGTCGTGGCCTTCTTCGGCCTTTGACAGAGCAAGAGCTCGCGACTGTAGTTGCTGGCTTACCGAATTGAGCCGATCGATCGTATCCTGGTCCATAGCCATCTCCTTTGCAAACCAATCGAACAGAGCGCCCCGTCTTCCGGAATGCTTCGCGAGAGAGATTTGTTCCGGTAACGGTCTCGCCTCAGGTGGCCTTGATCTCGTCTATCCGAAAAGGCTTTCGCCTTACCGCGGTGAACGGAAAGGGTTCGGCTTGCCATGATTGTCGGCGTCTTTCGCGCAGATGCGCCGAGCCCGATGACTTAAGGGGGCGGCGTTGAAACGGCTTCGCCATTGGCAGCGGTCAGCCAGTCGCGAAAGGTTTGTGCCTCACCGGAAAGACGGCTGGCCTCGATCAGCCAATAGGATTTTTCCGTATCCAAGGGCGTATCGAACAGGGTGACCAGGGTTCGATTGGCCAGTTCTTCGGCAATGAGCGCGGTCGGGCAAAGGCCAACGCCTTGTCCGCCGCCGACGGAGCCGATCATCAGGCTGAAATCAGCAAAGATCGGGCCTGCCGGGGGAGCTTGCCGGATGCCGGCGATTGCGAACCAGCGGCTCCAGGAGGCCGGCGTTTCATCATGCAGGAGATCGGCGTTTACAAGATCCGATGGCGTCCTGAACGGCCCGTGGCGGTGCAGGTATTCGGCCGAACAGGTCGGCCGCGTCTCTGCCGTCAAGAGAGGGATCGCATTGGCATCGGGACGCGGTCCGTGGCGGATCAGGAGATCGACGCTTGCCGCTTCCGGCGTCTTTGCATCGAGCGCATAGACGATATTGATGCGGATATCGGGGAATTTCCTTCGGAATGCCGGCAGGCGCGGTATCAGCCATCGGGTGGCGACGGAGGCGATGCATGCCACGCTGACGGGACGCTCGTGGCTCTCGCGCCTCAGCTGCTGCGCGGCGGTCTCGATCTGTGCCAGCCCTTTTGTGACTGCCGTCCCGAATTCACGGCCCGCTGCGGTTGCCGTCACGCCGCGGGCATGGCGGTTGAACAGGGCGATACCAAGCCAATTTTCCACCGTGCGAACATGCTGGCTCACACCCGCCGCCGTCAGGTTGAGCTCCGCCGCCGCCTTGGCAAAGCTTTCGTGGCGAATGGCGGCTTCCAGGGCGCGAAGGGAGGCAAGGGGAACTTGGTGCATGGCTTTAGGCTAAGTAAGGCTTAGCCAAAGAGCAAGCACAATCGCCGTTGCGCTTGCGTCGGTTCTCATTACATTGCCGCCAGATGCCTGAGGGGCAGCTGCGTGCATGAACATGCAGACTATGGAATGCCGCCCGAGATACTGAGGAAGCTGATGAACATGCATAAGCTTTTTGATACGCCCGTTCCCGCAGACGCCGACGAGCGGCGGCGAAAGCCCCCGGTCGTGGTTTATCCGAACGGAACGCTGCCGGCGGTCGATATGGACCTGCTGCGAGCGGCAAGGGCAAATATGACCAAGGTTGGCGAGGTCATCGTGCCGCCGCGGGATGGGGGCGCTTTCCGCGTGCCTAAAGGGCATTTCTTCCGCATCGTCAGCGTGGAGGGATCGCAGGTGGGCGATCTCAATCTGTGGAACGCGGATGATCTGACGGAGCGCTTCTTCAGCGGCAAGACGCGGGCTTTGCACGCCACTCATGTCGGTGTCGGCGATCGGCTTTGGAGCACGCTGCCCTATCTGCGACCGATGGCGACGATTACCCACGATACGCTGGGCTGGTATGGCTGGGACGCGGACGGCGCCGGCGTTCACGATGTCATCGGCACGCGTTGCGATCCCTACACGAACCGGCTGCTGAAGGGCGACGACTATCACCATTGCTGCCATTCCAACCTGTCGCGCGCGCTTGCCAAAGAAATGAATATCTCCGTCCAGGAGGCGGAGTTTCATGTTCACGACGTGCTGAACGTTTTCATGTGTACCGGCTTTACCCGTGATACCCATCAGTATTTCATGAAGGCAAGCCCGGTGCGGCCGGGCGATTTCATCGAGTTTTTTGCAGAGATCGATCTTCTCGGCGCGCTTTCGGCCTGCCCCGGGGGCGATTGCGGCAGCGGGCATTCAAGCGATACGGCGCCCTGCTATCCCTTGCAGGTCGAAATCTGGCGACCTGAGGCTGAAAGCCTTGCCGGGAGGACTTTCCCGGAACGCAACGCCTATCCGAGGACACACGGCCTGTGATTCATCGGCCGTCGCGGCAGGATTGAAACAGTTTGCCGGCGGTTTCGGCCGCCGGCAAATCACTCATCAAACGACGCAGCCATTCCGTGCGGATGCATCGTTTATCGCTTAGTTACAAACGCGAACGCGCTCGTAGTGCCAGCCGTAGTCGTACTCGTTCTGGACGCGGCGGTCCTCGAACCAGCATCTCGGCGGCGGGGGGGCGACTTCGTAAACCGGACCCCTGTTGGCAAGGGCGCCGCCGACAATCAGGCCACCGAGGAGACCTGCAGCAACACCGCCGGCGATCGCGCCGCCGTTACCATGGTGGTGATGACGATGCCAGTCACCGCGATAGCCGTCGTAATACTGCGCCTGCGCGCTGCTGACGGGCGCCAATACGCCGCCTACGACCGTAGCGGCCAGCAAAACCGTAAGAACCGTCTTCTTTATCATGACTACCTCCAAAGCAGTCTTTGTGCTCAGCGAATGCGCGAGCCATTTAATCAACGCTTTAAGCATGATTATGTTCACCTGAATATATTATGAATGCACCGTTCATCGGGCGGAAGTTCTGAAGGTCGGGGCCAGTGACGTGGGCGCGGCCTCGTCTTTTCAGGCCGGAGGCGATCGTCTTGTCGCTCCTATCCATTCAAGTGTCCGCGCTTCGGGATCGCGATTGCGGGTGATGTCCGTTACCACGGCTGCGCTATCGGCACCATGTGCGAAAACGCCCGCAAGGCGTTCGACCGACAGGCCGCCGATTGCGACAAGCGGAATGTCGCCGATGCGGGCCTTCCATTGGCCGATGCGCTCCAGCCCCTGCGGAGCCCACGGCATGGCCTTGAGGATGGTCGGATAGATCGGCCCAAGCGCTATGTAATCGGGTTTGGCGGCGAGCGCCGTTTGCAGTTCCGCCTCGTCATGCGTCGAAAGGCCCAGTTTCAATCCGGCTGCGCGAATCGTATCCAGATCGGCCGCGGCAAGGTCCTCTTGGCCGAGATGAATGAAATCGCAACCCTCCTCGATCGCAAGCTGCCAGTAGTCGTTGACGATCAACTGGCATCCGTGGGCGGCGCAAATTGCCTTTGATTCGCGAATTTCCGTGCGGATTTCCGACGGCGCGCGATCCTTGACGCGCAATTGCACGAGCTTAACGCCGAGCGGCGCCAGCCTCTTTATCCAGACTGCGTCGTCGACGATCAGATAGAAGGGGTCGAGCGTCACGAGAAAACCGCCTTTCCGATCACCGGTGTCGATGGCACGGCCATGTCGCGCGGCTCCAGCATGCCCGCGCCAAACGCCTGCATGCCTGCATCGATCGCCTTGGCAAAAGCTTCCGCCATTGCGGCCGGATCGCCGGCACCGGCAACGGCTGTGTTCAAGAGTACGGCATCGAAGCCGAGTTCCATGACGGTGGTCGCGTGCGAAGGCCTGCCGATGCCGGCATCCACGATTAGCGGCACCTCCGGAAAATGCGCTCTCATGGAGCGAAGCGCGGAAAGGTTGAGCGGACCTGCCGCGGATCCGATCGGTGCGCACCAGGGCATCAATACCCTGCATCCGGCTTCCAGCAGCCGCTCGGCGACCACGAGATCGTCCGTCGTATAGGGAAAGACCTCGAATCCGTCATCGGTGAGAATCCTCGCTGCCTCGACCAGCGCGAAGACATCGGGCTGCAGCGTGTCGTGGTTGCCGATGACTTCGAGCTTGATCCAGCTGGTCCGAAACACCTCGCGCGCCATTTTTGCAGTCAGTACGGCTTCGGAGACGCCATGGCAGCCGGCGGTATTGGGAAGAACGCGAACGCCAAGGTCGCGAATCATCTCGAAAAACGCACCGCCATTGCGCCCGCCGGCCGTTTCCCGGCGCAGAGAAACGGTAACGATTTCGGTTCCCGAGCGCTTGACGGCTTCAGCCAGCACGGCCGGGGAGGGATAGCGCGCCGTACCGAGAAGAAGGTGTGATTCGATCTGATTTCCGTAGAGTTCGAGCATGGATCAGCCTCCCTGCATTGGCGTGAGGATCTCGATCCTGTCATTTTCGACGAGAGCGTGATCGTCGCGTTCTTCGCGATGGATAAGTTCGCCGTTGACGGCGGTTGCCAGCCACTCGCCCTCATAGTCGAGAGCGGCCAGAAGCTGTGAAAGCGTAGTTGCGCTGACGATCTGCGCTTCGCCATTGATGATCAGGCGCATTGGCGGTTCCTGTCGTTGTCGTGTCCGGAGAAGATGAGGTCCGCGGCCTCCGCAGCCATTGCCGGCGCCAGCAGGAAGCCGTGGCGATAGAAGCCGTTGATAAGGATGGTTTTGCCCTGCCGCGTCACGCGCGGGAGGTTGTCTGGAAAGGCAGGACGGATGCCGGCGCCGGTTTCGACGATGGCCGCATCGGCAAAGGCGGGGTGCAGCGCATAGGCGGCGTTCAGGAGTTCCATCAGCGAGCGGGCGGTGATCGGCCCGTCGGAGTCCGTTTCGATCATCGTCGCACCAACCATGAAAAGGCCTTCGCCGCGCGGCACGATGTAGACTGGAAAGCGGGGATGCAGCAGGCGGACGGGGCGCGAGAGCGCGACCTCCTGCGTTTGTAGATAGAGCATTTCGCCGCGTACACCGCGCAGCTCGCGGCTTTCGCCGACGCGGGCCGCCCCCGTGCAGTCGACGATTTCCGTGAAGTCGCCGTCGTCCGCCAGCCCTTCGATGAAGTTTGCGCCCTTCGCCAACAGATCGTTTTTCAATAGCTGCAGGACCTCGCGCGGGTTGAGATGCGCTTCCTGCGGAAAGAGCAGCGCATGGCGAAAGCGGCCGGCAAGAGAGGGTTCCAGAGTGGCGATCTCGCGCTCCTCTATCCAGCGATAGCCCGTTGTGCGGCTGGCGAACCGCTTCAGCTCGTTTTGATCCCGGTTCGGCGCGACGACGAGCGTTCCATTGCGGAGGACCCGGCCCGGCAGGATGGCGTCCCATCGATCGGCAGAATCACGGCCGCGCTCCAGCACAGCCTCATCGGCGCTCTCCCGCTCGCACCATGGCGCCAGCATGCCGCCGGCAAGCCATGAAGCGGCTCGGCTGAAATTTCGGCCGGGGTCCGAGATCGTGATTTCGGCACCGCGCCGAACAAGTTCGTGAGCGACCGTGAGGCCGGCAACGCCGGCCCCCTTGACGAGAATGCGCATGTCACTCGGCCGGATTCGAAGCGGCATCGATCGGCATATAGAGATCGCCGCCTTCGCGATATTTGGCCGCCATGGCTTCCAGCCCTTCCTTCTGCGCCTCGGCGCGAATGTCGTGCGAGATCCGCATCGAACAGAATTTGGGGCCGCACATCGAGCAGAAATGCGCAACCTTGTGGGCTTCCTTCGGCAAGGTTTCGTCATGGAAGCTGCGGGCGGTATCGGGGTCGAGCGACAGGTTGAACTGATCTTCCCAGCGGAACTCGAAGCGGGCACGCGACAAAGCGTCGTCGCGCACCTGTGCAGCCGGGTGACCCTTGGCGAGATCGGCCGCATGGGCAGCAATCTTGTATGTAATCACACCCGTCTTGACATCGTTGCGGTCGGGCAGCCCCAGATGTTCCTTCGGAGTGACGTAGCAGAGCATGGCTGTGCCGAACCAGCCGATCATGGCCGCGCCGATGCCCGACGTGATGTGGTCGTAGCCCGGCGCGATATCCGTCGTCAGCGGCCCGAGCGTGTAGAAGGGCGCCTCGCCGCAGACAGCAAGCTGTTTGTCCATATTTTCCTTGATCTTGTGCATCGGCACATGGCCGGGGCCTTCGATCATCACCTGGCAATCTCTAGCCCAGGCGATCTTCGTCAATTCGCCGAGCGTCTCGAGTTCGGCAAACTGGGCGGCATCGTTCGCATCGGCGATCGAGCCCGGACGCAGACCGTCGCCGAGCGAGAAGGAGACGTCATAGGCGCGGCAGATATCGCAGATTTCCTCGAAATGCTCGTAGAGGAAGCTCTCGCGATGATGGTGGAGACACCACTTGGCCATGATCGAGCCGCCGCGCGAGACGATGCCGGTGACGCGATTGACGGTGAGCGGGATGTAGTGCAGCCGCACGCCGGCATGGATGGTGAAATAATCGACGCCCTGTTCGGCCTGCTCGATCAGCGTGTCGCGATAGATTTCCCAGGTCAGCTCCTCGGCAATGCCGCCGACCTTTTCGAGTGCCTGATAGAGCGGCACCGTGCCGATCGGCAGCGGCGAATTGCGGATGATCCATTCGCGGATGTTGTGGATGTTGCGGCCCGTCGACAGATCCATGACGGTGTCGGCGCCCCAACGTGCGGCCCAGACCATCTTTTCGACCTCCTCCGCCATGGAGGAAGTGACGGCGGAATTGCCGATATTGGCGTTGATCTTCACCAGGAAATTCCGGCCGATGATCATCGGCTCGCTTTCCGGGTGATTGATGTTGGCCGGAATGATGGCGCGACCGGCGGCGACTTCCTGGCGCACGAATTCCGGGGTGACGTGGTCCGGGATGTGGGCGCCGAAGCTTTCGCCATCGCGAATCATGGCTTCCGCTTTCGCCTTGCGGCCGAGATTTTCTCGGATGGCAATGTATTCCATTTCCGGCGTGATGATGCCGGCACGCGCGTAAGCCAGCTGCGTGACGGCTTTGCCGTCCTTGGCGCGCAGCGGCTGGCGCTTGGCGGGAAATTCGGGTGTCAGCCGCTCGCCACTGACGAAGCCGTTATCTTCGGGGCGGACATGGCGGCCTTGATAAGCCTCGACATCGCCGCGGGCGAGCACCCAGTCGCGGCGGAGCTGCGACAGGCCCCGTTCGATGCTGATATCCGCGCCTTCGATCGTGTAGGGACCGGAGGAGTCATAGACGACGACGGGTGGCTCGCCGGATGTCGGATGGACGCTGATCTCGCGCATTGGTACGCGGATGTCGGCGTGGATATCCCCGGGAACATAGATCTTCCGCGACGCCGGCAGCGGCCCTGTCGTAACGGTTGGGGTCAGGTTTTTTGCGGCAATGGTCATGGTTTGAGGCTCCAAATTGCAGTTGGAGACCCAGTCATCAGCCGGAATGATGAAAAGACGCCGGCATGGAATCCAAGCGGGAACCCGAAGCCTTTGAGCGCTTGCACCGTCCCTACGCCAGTATGAACTGGATCAGGTTCAACGGGTCACTGCGCCCACAATCGGCAAAGCCGCATTGTTCAGCAGTATCTCAGCCCCTTGCCGGGACCCCCCTGGTGAATGTGGAAAAGGCTATGCCTTACCCTCGCCCTCTGTCAACCCCGCAACGATAGTGGCACTTTTTCGTCCGATCGATCAGTGCCGCAGCCATGCAATTACAACGTTATCGTGCAAAGGCGAGCGTTCAGCGTGCGGCGGTTCAGTAACGTGGCGCGGTATTGCCGACGAAACGATGAGGGCCGGTGTGGGAAAGCTTGCTGGCTGTATCGAGCCAGATCTTGCCGCCGAGCGCCCGCCACCGATGGCAGAAGGCGAAATCCTCGCTGAGATAGATGCCCGTTCCCTCTTCAATCATGCATTCGAACAGGGCATATTGGGTGCTCGGCGTGCGCTTGGCGCTGGGATAGGCGTGGATGGTGCCGTAGCGCAGCTCCGGATAGGAGGCGATCATCATCTCGATGACGGCGCGCTTGATCAGCAGCATGCCGGTGCCCGCATAGACGGCGCTGACGAAATCGCCGTCGCGTTCGGCGCTTTGGCCGACCAGCGGCGTTCCGACATAGTGGAGTGCTGCGGCCGAAAGCGATTCGCCGTCGTTCGTATTGACGCGGGCAGCGGTATCCCAATCATAATCCTTGATCGGATACATAGCGGCGACGACATCCTTATCGGCCTCCAGCAGCCGCATGACCTGATCGGGTTCAAAGCTGATGTCGGCATCGACGAACAGCATGTGGGTGGCCGAGGTGTCGTTGAGGAAGGACGATACGAGCGTATTGCGACTGCGGGTAATCAGAGCATCATTGCCGAGAAGCGCAAGTGTCAGTTGTATCCCGGCGCGGGCGCCCGTCTGCATCAAAGAGAAGATGGATTGCATGTAATCCTTGGTAACGAGCCCGCCAAAGCAGGGAGTCGCGATGAAGATCAACCGGTTCTCGTTCATTCGCGATTTGTCCCTTTCCAATGGCGCGAGTCACCGGAATCTAGGAAAATTCAACATTTCTGTGTGTGCTGATTTGTTGAATTTTATTTCTGAGCCTTGCCGAGGTTTTCGCGAAAGACCTCACCCACCGGATTTTGACCAGGAGAGGTCGGTGACAACGTCGGCGCTGGCGGCCGTCCACCGATCGTTTGTCGATGTCGATTCCGCCCGCGCACGGTTAGCGATCGCCGCTGGCATGCATTTGCGCGAGTTGTCGTGCCTTGCGTTCGCCGGAAGGAGCGGTCCCGGCCCTGCCGTGGCGAGTTGCATTTGAGCAACAGCGCGCAAGAGTAGCGCCTGGGTCACCTTCATATAATTGACAAACATACGGGCGGTTTGTAAGCAAAATATAGGACATAAATTGTCTTGCGGTCGAGCAATCGTCCGGATCGGTAGAGGCATTTCGAAACCTTTGCCGCGGGGTCAATCAAGGAGGTTCGAGGGGACTCTAGCCAACATCAGGTGCGTATTTGCCGGGCTGCCGGTCGCGTTTTGACCGAACCGATCTCTGAGGCGGTATCCAGCTTTGTACTCGCGGTAAATTAGAAATGTATATTACAACCAGGAGTTTAAAATGAACATCAAGAGCCTTCTTCTCGGCTCCGCTGCTGCGCTGGCAGCAGTTTCCGGTGCCCATGCGGCCGACGCCATCGTTGCCGCTCAGCCGGAGCCGCTGGAATACGTCCGTATCTGCGATGCATACGGCGCTGGCTACTTCTTCATCCCCGGGACCGAAACCTGCCTCAAGATCGGCGGCAAGGTTCGTACCGAAGGTCAGTGGTATGACGCCTATAACCCGAACAGCCACAACGGCACGCTCTGGCACACCCGCGCCGAGCTGTCGCTCGATACCGCGACCGACACCGAATACGGTCCGCTGAAGACCAACACGGTCATCCGTTGGGACTGGAACGACGGCAACACGACCAGCACCAAGCTGCTGTTCGCCAACATCAGCCTCGGTGGTTTCCTCGTCGGTAAGGCCGACTCTCAGTATAACTCCTACATCGGTTACGCCGGCGACGTCATCAACGACGACGTGATCTATGACGGCCCGTACGAACTCAACCAGTTGACCTACAATTATGATGCCGGCAACGGCTTCACGGCTGTCGTCTCGGTCGAAGATTCGAACTCCAGCGGTTCTGGCGCTTCCTATGGCTCCAGCTGGTGGACGGACGACAAGGCCAACCACTACGCTCCCGACGTTGTTGCCGGTGCTGGCTTCAAGTCTGGCGCATGGGGCTTCAAGGTCGTCGGCGGTTACGATTCGATCGTCGAAGAAGGCGCCATCAAGGCTCGTGTCGATGCCGACTTCGGCGTCTTCTCGGCCTTCTTGATGGGCGGCTGGAACACCGATGGTTCCAAGCTCAACAAGTATGCCGGCACCAACCTCGACCGTTCGGCTTGCCCTGTCAACGATCCGTCGAAGTGCGGCTGGGGTGACTGGGCCGTCTGGGGCGGCGTTGCCGTTCCGATCAACGAAAAGCTGAAGTGGAACCTGCAGCTCGCCTACACCGACTCGAAGATCTTTGCCGCGACCACGAACGTCAAGTGGAACCCGGTCAAGAACCTGCTCATCGAGCCGGAAGTCTCCTACACCAACTTCGATTCTGTAAATCAGGATCAGTGGGCTGGTATCCTGCGCTTCGAGCGCAATTTCTAATGCCAAATTACCCGGCTTCGCGCCGGGTAAGAGAAGCCCGGCGTTCCAATCAGTCGGGCTTCTTTCATCGATCGGTTGACCTCCGATCAAAGCAAAGGATCTGGCTTTCCCTCCGGATCCTTTTTTGTTTTCCGGGTTTCTTGGGTCGGCTCAGCTCTTCACAGGCTCTGCAAGCTGCTCTTGTCATGCCTTTGCAGCGGCGCGCATCGTATATGACGCGCAAAAGTCGCTGCAGTGGTTTGCTTGCCTAATCGGGCTGAGAACCGCCGCGCTTTTCCTGGAATTGCTAGACTGGCGTAGCCGCCAGCTCTTCCGTATGGGGAAACGGGAACCAGGTCTTCAAGACCATCTTTATGAACATTTGTCCGCAGGGCACGAGCTGGAAATTGCCCCTATCGAGTGTCCATTCAGTGATCAGGCCGCCGATGACCGCGGTGAGTGCGGAAGCGGCGGTGTCCGGCGTCCAGGGTGCCGGCAGCTTCGTCCTCTTATTCATCGAGGTGAATATGCGTTCGAAGTGTTCCTGCATGTCGTGCCGAAAAGAACTGGCGCGGCTTGTGGCGCCGTCGCAAAACGCCATGTCGAGATGCATCATCACCTTCAGCATGCTGCGATTGCGTGGATCGCCCTGAACGTCGTCGAATATTGCTGCGATCGTATCGGCGATGAGATCGAGAGGATCGAGCGGCAGCTCCTTCGACATCCGATCCGCCAAATCCTGAAACGGTTGCTGAGCCTCATCGCGAATCGCGAACATCAGCCCCTGCTTGTTCTTGAAATGCCAGTGCACCGCGCCCCGCGTGACACCGGCGGCGGCTGCTATCTCCTCCAGACTGACATTTTCATAGCCCTTATCGAGGAACAGAGCTTTTGCAGACTGCAAAATCTCGCTCCTCGTTTCCGCCGCCTCCTCCTTAGTACGCCTCATTCACGTCTCCACAGAAACAGATTGCCACGCTGTGCCCCTCTTCTTTTACTTTTCCCTTTCCATCGATGCTGCCACTACCGGCCCTCCAATACCAGTAGTGCACAACAGAATGGCGGAATTTATGCCCCCTGAAAATCGGGAGAGAAAATCGCAACGGGATGTATTCGTCAAGCACCTATAAGCCACGCGCAAGTTTCCTTGTGCAGTTTCCTCCGCGTTGGGAAGTGAAAATCGAAAGTGTGCGGATGCGAAGGTAGCCGCGACGGCAACCTGAACAGGCGATACGATCTCAGGTCTACCTGTCCGAAGATGATGCATAGGCCAAGTTGGGGCGCAAGGTGCATTTGATCTTGGGTGGTTGCTGTTCCATCCACACATGTCGATAGCATGCCGTCACATCCTTTACCCCTTTTGCGGTGAGGCCTGACGACAATTGTGTTCAAGCCGCGTACGCGTAAGCCATCGGAGTTCCTCTCAACGCTCGTATCTGGAGGCCCCATGACGAGCATCTCTTCGATCTCATCCAGCAATTATTACCAGTATCGGACGTCTCGTTCGGCTACGGACGATTCCATTTCGTCGCTGCTGTCCGACAGTTCGTCCGGCAACTCTTCCGGCGTCAACTCCTCATCGCCCTCGTCGAACGATCAGGCTCAGATGGCTGCAGCTCAGCAGCTCATCGCACAGCTTATGAACATCATTCTCAACCTGCAGGCCAACGGCGGCAGCAATGGCTCGACCCCGAATTCGGATGGTGATTCCAACGACTCCACGTCGAGTACCCAGCAGGCATCCGCAACCGGCAGTGCGTCGGCGGCCCAGCAGACCTCTGCAAACGGAAGCCAGAACAGCACGCAGAGCGATATGATCAGCGCCATGGACGCCAATGGCGACGGCAGTATCAGCGAGGCGGAATTCGTGGCCGCCCGTCCGGCGGATGTCACCGAAGCCCAGGCGCAGAAACTGTTCGAAAGCTTCGACAGCAACAAGACCGGTTCGCTGACCGAAGCGCAGCTTGCCAAAGCCATGCAGTCAGGACGGCACGGGCATCATCATGCCCATTCCGGCGCCCAAATGAGCGACGATGAACTTGCCAGCGCGTTTTCCTCCATGGACACCAACGGCGACGGCGGCGTCACTCAAGCCGAATTCGTTGCCGCTCGCCCGTCGAATGTGAGCGAGGACCAGGCAACGGCGTTGTTCAACAGTCTCGATACGTCCGGTTCCGGCTCGCTGACGCAAAGCCAGTTCGAATCGGCCATGAAGGCTCAGCGACCGCAGCAATTGCAGATGCCGGATTTGAGCAGCTTCTATACGGCAAATGACCAGGATCAGACGACAAGCGACCTGTTGACGCTCTGATCGGACATGAAGGTTCGCATTCGATCATGCGAAGTGCCGGCAGCCTGGACGGAAGAGGTTTTGATCTCTCGATCAGGTGAGCCGGCTCTTTTCGTTCGCGTGGCGAGATCGGCCTTACAGCGCCGCGTCCACGTAGCGCGCAAAGGTTGCTGTAACCCTTTAAATCTACTGCATGATTCCTTAAATCGATGCTGAATTAAGCAATTATGCTGCAGGCCCTGAAAAGAAAATCTGAAATTCTTGAAGTTATGGCGACGGATTTCGGCGGGTGCGCCGTTCAATCAATGTAAACCTGTGTCTGACGTCGAAGGATGATACGCTGACCGAGATGCTGCGATCCGATTGGCGCCGCTTGCCGGCCAAGGGGCCGAGGCGGCCGCGTTGTGCCGGTATCGCACGAAACCGGAACGGTGGCGGTTGTCGATGAAGTGGGATCGCGCGCCCAAGAGTGGCGACCCGGATGAGGATCTGCTCGGGCGCATCGCGGCAGGCGACGTTCCGGCAATGCGCGCGATGGTATCCCGGCAGTTGCCGCGCATAATGGCCGTGGCGACCCGCCTGCTCGGCGATGCGACCGAAGCAGAGGATGTGGCGCAAGAGACGTTCATGAGGGTCTGGCGAAACGCCGGCGGTTGGCGCCAGCGCAATGCCCGCTTCAGCACCTGGGTGCACCGCGTTGCGATCAACCTCTGCTACGATCGCCTAAGGCGGCGCAAGGACGTTCTTGCCGAGCATCCGCCCGACATCGAATATGAAGGGCCGGCGCCGGACGCGGGTTTGATGAACGAGGACGATCCATCGCGGCGTGTGGAACGGGCCATGCAGATGATCGCGCCGCGGCAGCGCGAGGCGATCATTCTTGTTTACTATCAGGCGCTGTCGAACGCCGAGGCGGCTGAGATCATGGATGTCAGCGTCGATGCGCTGGAGAGCTTGCTTGCGCGTGGAAGGCGCTCGTTGCAGGTGCTTTTGCTGAAGGAGCAGGGCGATGGTTGAGAATATCGCGGGTCCGATGAATGCCGAGCGGTTTGAAGAATTGACCGCCACCTATGGCGGCGATATCGGCCGTTGGCCGCAGGCCGAACGTGCGGATGCGCGCAATTTTGCAAAGAGCCCTGCTGCCGCCGGAATGCTTGCACGTGCCGCCGATCTGGATGCGTTGCTCGATACCTACGTCGTGCAGCCTCGCCATGCGCGATTGGAAGACCGGATTCTCGCAAAGCTCGTGCGTCGTCTGACGGTCCGAAACTGGTTCCGCTTCGGTTCGGCCGGCATCGGCCTGGTGGGGGTCGGCATAGCCGGCGCGCTTGCCGGCAGCATCGCCATCGCCGTGCTCGCGCCCAATCTCACATCCGATGCCACAATCGTTTCCGACGGAACCGCAACCATGTTTGGCGATATCGGGCCGGACGCAGGCATAGTTCAGGACAGCCAATGACGGATCGCAGCTTTCGAATAGTGGTCATATCTCTGCTGGTGTTGAACACATTCCTGATCGGAGCGTTGGCCGGCGGCGGGCTGACGTGGATCCGCAAGACGCAGGCGCGCGCCGGGATGATGCCGCTTGCCGGCGAGCAATTGCCATCAGTTCAGAGGAAGGCTTTGCGCGCGGCACTCAACGAGGCACGTAAGGGCGATCGCCAGACCATTCTTGAGGCTCAGCAGGCCAAGGTCGATGCCGCCTCCCTTCTGGGGCAACCGACATTGGACAAGGAGGCTCTGTCGGCGGCTCTGGCAAGGGCACGCGATGCCGATATCGCCTTGAGAGCGAAGCTGGAGCAGCGCGCGGTGGATTTCGCGGCAACGCTTTCCTACGACGAGCGTCGGGCGCTTGCCGAAAGCCTTATCCGCCGCAGCATGCCGAAGGCTGGCGCCACAAAATGATCACACTTGCCGACCGACGGATCGGACGAGCGCTCACGTTTAAAAGATGTGTTAGATGCAGGAGTTGGCAGGACCATGGCTCAGCAGTCGAATGATGTTTATGCCGCGCTTGCCCTTTCCCGGTTTGGGCTGGGGGCAGATCGCAACGGCACCGCGTCGATCGTGTCGGACCCGCGCGGGGCTTTGATGGAAGAAATCACCGAACGCTACGTCCCGGTTCCGGTCGGACCGCTGCTCCAATCCACGGCCGATCTTCTAGTTTCTCTCCACGTATTCCAGGAGCAGCGCAAGGAAGCCAGGCAGCAGGCCGCGACCGCCGTCGCCGCCGCGGCGCAAGACAAGCCGATGCAGGGACCGCAACAGCCGCAGAAGCCGCCGGCGCAGTCCTCGGGTGCCATGATGGCGGAACAGCCGAGCAATCAAGCGATGCCAGCCCAGGCGGCCAATCAGTCTCAGTCGAACAATCAGGCCATGGCGGTGGCGGCTGGGAAAACGGCCGACAAGCCGCAAATGCAGCAAATGCCCTATCTTCCGCAGCAGATCCTGTTAGCCGAGGCGGATGCCCGCTTCAACGGCACCATCCGCCAGCCCTTGATCGGCTTCGGCGAGCGGCTTGCCATGTTCTGGGCAAACCATTTCGCGGTTGCAATCTCAAAGAACGAAGAGGTTCATATCGCTGCCGGCGCTTTCGAGCGCGAGGCCATCCGGCCGCATGTCTTCGGGCGTTTCGCGGATATGCTGCTCGCCGTCGAGACCCATCCGGCCATGCTTGGCTATCTCGACAATCAGCAATCGATCGGACCGAACTCAAAGGCGAACGCCAACAAGAAGCGCGGCCTCAACGAAAATCTCGCCCGCGAGACGCTGGAGCTGCACACCCTCGGCGTCAACGGCGGCTATACGCAGACCGATGTGACGACGCTTGCCAAGATCATCACCGGTTGGACGGTGGCAGGCGCCGAAGGCAAGCTCGGGGCACCCGGCACGTTCGTCTTCAATGCGGGTGCTCATGAGCCTGGCGACCAGACGCTGCTCGGTCTCACCTATGCCGACAACGGCGTGGGGCAGGGGCGGGAAGCCTTGCGCGATCTCGCCCGCCATCCGGCGACGGCCCAGCATATCGCCACCAAGCTCGTCCGGCATTTCGTTGCCGACACGCCACCGCCGTCGCTGGTGCAGACTGTCGCCGCCACCTTCAGCAAGACGGATGGCGATCTCTCGGCCGTCTATCGCGCCCTCGTCGGTTCCGAAGAGGCCTGGAACCCGACATTGTCGAAGGTTCGCTCGCCGCTCGAATTCATGGCGGCACTTCTGAGGGCAAG
The DNA here is from genome assembly GCF_059803845.1 of Rhizobium sp. UFLA01-1127. Lineage (NCBI taxonomy): Bacteria > Pseudomonadati > Pseudomonadota > Alphaproteobacteria > Hyphomicrobiales > Rhizobiaceae > Rhizobium > Rhizobium sp. UFLA01-1127. The sequence continues at coordinate 47,610 of NZ_JAUQTZ010000040.1, forward strand.
CGGCGAGACGCCGAAGCCGAATGTCATTCTCGGCGCCTTGACCGCCATGGGCCAGCCCTTTTGGGCGCCTGCCGGCCCCAACGGCTTTGCCGACACAGTCGATGCCTGGGCATCCAGCGAGAGTCTCAGCATGCGCATGGATGTTGCCAATATGATTGCGAATGCGGTGCCGCCCCAGGTCGATCCGCGCAGTTTCGTTTCCGACAGCCTGGGGCCGCTTCTTTCGAGTGAGACGCTGCAGGCCGTATCGCGCGCGGAGACCCGCAAGCAGGGCCTGACGATCGCCTATCTTTCCTCCGAATTTCAAAGGCGCTGACCATGACCTGCGAACTCATGACCCCCACCCGCCGTGCCGTGCTTGGCGCTTCCGGCGCCTTGTTCGCCTGGGCTTTCATCCCGCGCTTTGCCCATGCCGCCGGCGGACGCGACCCGCGCTTCATCACCATCATCCTGCGCGGTGCGCTTGATGGCTTGACGGCCGTTCCGCCTGTCGGCGATCCCGATTATCAGACGCTGCGGCAGTCGATCGCCATGACGACGAGCGGCCCGCAGGCGGCTCTTCCGCTCGACAGCTTCTTTGCGCTGCATCCCTCGATGCCGAACTTCAACCGGCTCTATCGTGCAGGGCAGGCGGCCGTCGTGCATGCCAGCGCCACGCCCTACCGCGACCGGTCCCATTTCGACGGTCAGGATGTGCTGGAATCTGGCTACGAAATGCCCGGCCGCGTCGATTCCGGCTGGCTGAACCGGATGCTGGAGGGCCTGCCGAAGGGCGACAAGGTTTCTCCGGGCGCATCGGCGATCCGCGGATTGTCCATTGGCGCTAACGCGCCGCTTGTCATTCGCGGCAAGGCGCCGGTGCTTGGCTGGTCTCCGTCCAACCTGCAGCCGGTCAGCGACGACCTACCGCCGCGCCTGATGGATCTCTACAATCACACCGACCCGCTTTTTGCGAAAATTCTCGCCGAGGGCATTTCGACCGGCAAGATCGCCGCCGGTCTCGACGTCAAGGCGAGAGGCGGCCCCGGCGACCCCACGGGTATGGAACAGATGGCGAGAGGCGCAGCCCGGCTGTTGGCACAGGACGATGGTCCCCGCGTCGCAGCGTTGGCCTTCGAAGGATGGGATACCCATGCCGGCGAGGTGGATCGGCTGAACAAGCTTCTCGTCGGGCTCGACAATTCCTTTGCCGCGTTCCAGCAGGAGCTTGGTCCCGCATGGAAGGATACCGCGATTTTCGTGGCGACCGAATTCGGCCGCACGGCGCAGGTCAACGGCACGCAGGGCACGGACCATGGAACCGCAACCACTGCCTTCCTCGCCGGCGGCGCGATCAAGGGCGGCCGGGTGATTGCCGATTGGCCCGGTCTCAAGCAGGCGCAATTGCGCGACGGCCGCGATCTTGCCGCCACCACGGACCTGCGTGCCGTCGTCAAGGGCATTGCGGTCGATCTGCTCGGAGCATCGTCGGCCGTATTGACGCGGGATGTCTTCCCCGGATCCGATCATGTCCTGCCGATGAAAGGGCTAATCGTCTGAGCCGCGCTCCGATCTATCCGGGGATTTCTCACACACTGGCGCAGTCGTTTCCGGCCACGTTGCAGTCCGTAACGTTGTTCTTGCTCCCTATGCGGCGCGTTCGAGCACTTCGCGAACCTGGGCTTCGGTGGCGGCAATGGCAGCATTTGCGGCATCCGGGCCGAAGACGGTGCCTTCGACACGTATGAGTTCCACGTCGGTCAGGCCGATGAAGCCGAGCAGATGGCGCAAGTATCCCGCCTGGAAATCAAACGGCGCATAATTTCCGGTGGAGAACACGCCACCCGTTGCCGTTACCAGATAAACCTTCTTATTGGACAGCAATCCTTTAGGGCCATCTTCTCCGTAACCGAAGGTCACGCCCGGCCAGATGATGTGATCGAACCAGGCCTTGAGGAGAGA